>NZ_JBLWMW010000049.1:0-29333 GCF_048515945.1 Pseudoalteromonas 'SMAR' | reverse complement strand
GGGTACTTGGATATTTAGGCGTTATTATCTGACACAGAATTTTGAACGCCCTCAAAAACCTCGCGATGCGAGGCTTTTTAACAATGCGACTGATTAATGTGTTGGTTTAAACAACACCACGCGGTAAGCGACAGTCGTGATCTTTGGCTGCTAACTCTGCAATCCATTGTTCTTCTGCAGTGTAGCCTTTGTCGTTTTCAGTAACGACAGTAAAGCCGACTGGTTTTTCAGCTGCTGGTTGCGGTGCCTTTTTAGTCTTGTTTGCTTTTTTAGCAGGCGCCTGCGGCTTTTCACTTGCGACAGCTGACCCTGAAGTGAGCTCTTCGGTTAATGCAGCTACGTCAGCTAGGCGCATGTTTTTTCCACCATCGATGCTGTACCAACCTGGTTTAACAGTGATCTCAGGCTTTTTACCATGTGCAGCTTCGTACGCAGCTTCAAAAGCGCTTAGTACTTCAGTTTTATCTAGTTTACTCATCGTAGATCCTAGTCGTGTTGTACGCGGATACGCGGGTTAAGATTAAACTCTATTTATACCCATATTTGCGTAAATTTTCAATTTTTTACGCTTTTAAGCGCCAAAATATCATAATTGCGCCTCATTTCGTTGCCTTTTTCGGCATTTAAAGTGCTTCAGGATCTATCTCACGTCTGAGAGATAACCACAGCATTCCGATCTTTTCATGCCATATACGAGTAACGATTAGTAGTGCTTCATGGTAAGCAATAAACTGTCTGCTTAGTGGTAGTTGAGAAAAATTATAAAAAGCGGTGGCTGCAGGGATGATATCAACGCCTTGAGCATTGAATAAGTTTTTTGCACGATGCATGTGGCTTGCTGAGGTGACTAATGCCACATCATAATCAACCAGTCGGGGTGCCATTAGCCGAGCTTCATCGGCTGTGTCTTTTGCATTGGGGTTTTGGTGGATCCTAGATCTAGCGATACCTAAACTGTGTGCCGTTGCTGCCATAAGACTGCTGCTGGTGGTGTTGCCATAGCCGGCACCAGAGACAAATAATTCCGCTTGCGGGTAGAGTTTGGCTAAACGCACTCCTTCTACCAGCCTAGCAAGACCACATGCTCCTAATTGCGCATTGCTGGGTAAGCGACTGTCAGGGTGGAGGTTGCAGCCTAGAACTACTATTTTATCAAGGTTTTTATGTTTTTCTGGTGCAAAGGCGGTGATCCCTTGGTAATGAAAATCAATGATCTTTTGTGCCATAAACGGAGTGGCGAGAAACCAAAGTCCCAGTACTGACAACCAGCATAGAAAGTAAGGCAGTTTGCGCTGCTTTGACAGCAATAATAACAATAGCATTAACACCAGCAGAGAAAGTGGCAGCGGCATTAACAGCTGCCCGATAACCTTTTTCACTTCAAACATCTGTGTTCCTTGTTGCAATGACGTCGGAGAATATTGCAATCCTAACACGAGCCAGCCTGGTGGGGTATAACCCTGTCGTCATCGACACCAACAGGCAGCTTAAAAGCGAGTTGCAGTTACCTTGCAGTGGTTTTGCGACAGGTGTTTAAAAAGTGGCGATACACCGGGTTATCTTTCATATTCTTTTTCATCGCTAGGTACATGGGGCGACTTAAGCCCAGAGCACCTAATGGAATGGACTTAATTAGACCTTGGCTTTCATATGGAGTGACCAACCAATCTGGTAAAGCGGCGACGCCCATACCGGCACTGACTAGCTGGAATATTAACAGGCCTTGATCGACATTTTTTAATGTGCCATCAAAACGCGCATTTTGGATAAAATGTTTAAAGATATCTTGCCGTTCACGGGGAATGGGGTAGGAAATAATGGTTTCATCTTTTAGATCCAAAGCCGTGACATACGCCTTCTTGGCCAATTCATGATCGGGTGCAACAATCAGTTTCAGTTTAAAGTCGAACAGGTGTGCATATTCTAATTGTTCCGGTTCGCGGATATCAGATGTCAGTACTAAGTCTAGTTCATCAGCGATAAGATCCGGGATCGCGTCATAACTAAAGCCACGTTCGAAATCGACTTTAATATCGGGCCAAAAGGTATTGAACTCTTTAATGGTGGGTAATAACCAGTGAAAGCATGCATGGCACTCTACACTTAACCGCAGTTGCGATATGGGCTGATTAAGGCTTTCTTTTAAGCGACATTTAGTCGCTTCAACTTTTGGCAAGACGTCGTTCGCTAATTCAAGTAATAGCATTCCTTGAGGGGTAAAACGTACCGGTTGTGTTTTGCGTTCGAACAGCTGGCAATCTAACTTGCTTTCGAGATCTTTGATTTGATGAGATAAAGCGGATTGGGTGAGAAAAAGTTCCCTAGCTGTATTAACCAGTGAACCAGTTTCTTTCAAGGTGGAAATTGTTTTTAGGTGCTTTATATCAATCATGTTCAGCAATTCTCATCTTTTATGTGAGCAAACCTCACTTTTACTTAATAGTACGATGCAATTTTCTAATTATCAATGTCTAGACGTCTAAATGTTTATAATGGGTTGTACAAAAAATCGCTACTTCCTCTATAATATTAAAAGTGACAGCGTTGTCACGTGTTTTTTAAAACTTTATGAAAAAATCTTAATTTAATTTTATTCATGTAGACTTGAGGCGGTAAGCAAACGCCTTTAAATGAGGGGCTGTCAAATGCCCAATGTAGTGGAGTTTGCTGCAGTGAAAGCGCAAAAAGTGCTTACCATTGCAGCAGAGTGTTGCAGTATAGAGTGTGTTTTAGGGCGTATTTCGACTCAGTAGAAACGCCATGGCCTGATCGGCAGGAAGGGGTTTGGAAACCACAAAACCTTGACCAAACTGGCAGCCTTTTTGTTTTAATAACTGCCACTGTTGTTGCAGTTCAATGCCCTCGGCAACCACCGTGAGATTAAGTGACTGGGCCAGTTTTAAAATGGCATCAACCAGGGGGTTTTCTTTTTCGGTGAGCTGATCCACAAAGCTCTTATCGATTTTAAGGACATGGATAGGGAGTTGGTGGAGATACCCTAAAGCAGAATAGCCGGTACCAAAATCATCAAGATACAACTTCACTCCAAGAGATTCAATTTTCTCAATGATGCTGGTGGCCAAAGCCAGATTAGCAATGAGTCCAGATTCTGTGATCTCCAAGCACAGCGCCCCAGGTGAAAGCTGATAGTCGTGATAAAGCTGTTCGATGGTATCGACAAAGTCCAAGCTGGCAAAGTGCCGCGAAGAGACATTGACGGTGATCCGAGTGGCTGGGTAATTTTGCTTGCGCCATTGCTGTAATTGTTGGGCAGCAAGCTTTAATAAATGCAAGTCTAAATCTATGATCTGGCCGGTTTGTTCGGCGATGGCAATAAAGCTGTCTGGGGATACCATGCCGTTTTTAGGGTGTAGCCAACGAACCAAAGCTTCAAAACTCACAATGTCGCCTGTTTGCAAGGAAAAAATAGGCTGAAAATAGAGCGTAAACTCATTATTTTTAATGCCATGTTGTAAGTCATTTTCGATGTCGGCACGCTGCTTTAAACGCTTGCGCATGGCGTTATTAAAAAAGCAAATTTGCCCCCGGCCGGAAGACTTCGCCTCATACATGGCGGCGTCTGCTTGCTGCAATAAGTTAATTGCGCTATCCGTGGCATCGTCGGTAAATGCCACACCAATACTGCCTGAGGCCTGCAAAACATGACCATCGACATGAATGGGCTTGGCTATGGCGCGCGTTATTCGAGCTAACAGGGTTGATACCTGCTGTTTGTCGCTGACGTGTTCCATAAAAATAGCAAACTCGTCCCCTCCTAAGCGAGCAAAGGTATCCGTTTTGCGAATACAGCCATCAATAATGTTCACGATAGCAATTAAAAAGTGATCGCCAACATCATGGCCTAGAGAGTCATTAATGCTTTTAAAGCGGTCCAAATCTAAATAGATTAAGCAATGCATGGCGCCTTGCTCGCCGCGTGACAAGCGCAAAATGGCATGGTTCACGCGTTCCAGTAACAAGTATCGATTAGCTAGGCCTGTCAGATCATCATGAAGAGCTCGGTGTTCAAGTGCCTGTCGTGATAGTTGGCGGTCAATGGCCATACTTACTTGGCGACTGATATAGGTCAAGATAGACAAGTCATGGCTGACAAACGCCTGATCATGGTTATAGCTTTGTAATACCAACACCCCATGATATTGGTTATTAACAATAAATGGCACGCCAAGCCATGAACGGGGTGAACGACCAACCATCTTAAAGTCGCCACGTTGAACATGGGCTTTATACTGCTCGTTATCACATAACAAGGGTTGCTGATGCTTTAAAATGTAATAGGAAGCGGTGTGCTTAATTTGATCTTTTGACACCTTGTGGTGGGCGTCACACTTCTCACCCCCTTCAACTAAGTAATCGATTTCTAAGACGTCTTCTTTGGTGTCATATAAACCAATAAAAAAGTTTTCTGCGCTCAGTTGAGAGGTGATTATTTTGTATAAGTCATCATAAAACGCGTCTAAATTTTCAAAGCGGTAAGTGATATTGGCAATTTTTAACAATGACTTTTCTAAATCTTGGGCATGATGTAGCTGTGAGACCGTTTGTTGTAGATTTTCTAAGGTACGTATCTGATGTATCTTGGCGCTGAGTAGGTGAGCCACAGTAGAAAGGATCTGCATGTGCCCGGCATTAAAATAATCGGCCTCAGGGTGCTCGCAGTCAATTACACCAATTAGGCTATCTTCATATATTAACGGCACGCATAGCTCAGACATAGCCGGTCTAAGATCGGCTATGTACATAGGATGAGAAGCCACATCACCAGAAATGAAAGGCTTACGAGTTTGAGCAACTTGTCCTGTTATACCTGAGCCAATTTTAATTTTTGTTTGTGCTACATGGTACTCAATATCGGCATGGCTTACCCCCATGCTGGCAGCAACCTCAAGGTATTCGTGAAACGGATCGGCTAAGTAAATAACACAATCAACGAATCCTAACTTATTCACTACTTGCGTGGTGACGTATTCTAGCAACTCATCCATCCTCGTGAGATGCAGCAGTGACGAGGTAAACTGGTTTATGATGCTAAGCTGCTCAGTTTTTGATTCTAGTTTTTGATTTTCGGATAGCATACATATTTCTCAATAGTTTATGTTAATAATTTAACTTAGTTTGCGATTTTTTACCAATATAGTAACGCCATTATTTATTTCCTTTTTCAAGATTATGCTGAAGCGTAAAGCATTAATACACCTAAGTACTTTACTAAGGTCAAACGTCAGCCTATGATCGAGCAAATTCAGCAGTGGAAGAGAGCAATGACAAGCACACAAACTCTAACGATGACGAGACCGGATGATTGGCATGTACATTTACGCGATGGTGAAGTGTTAACAGATACGGTCAGAGATATTAGCCGCTATATGGGGCGCGCTATTATCATGCCAAATCTGGTACCGCCAGCAACGACAACTGAGTTGGCTTTAGCATATCGCGAGCGCATTATGGCGGCGCAGCCACAAGGTGATTTTACTCCTTTGATGGTGCTTTACCTAACTGATAACACCACCCCTGAAGAAATCAAAAAAGCCAAAGAATCGGGTCATATTGTGGCGGCAAAACTCTACCCAGCAGGTGCTACCACTAACTCAGACTCGGGCGTGACGGACATTGAGAAAGTATTTCCGGCATTAGCAGCAATGCAAGAAGTAGGGATGTTATTACTGGTACATGGTGAAGTAACCGACACCGCCATCGATATTTTTGACCGCGAAAAAATATTCCTTGAAACCAAGCTATCCAAAGTGGTTGAAAACTTCCCAACGCTAAAAATAGTGCTGGAGCATATCACCACCAAAGACGCTGTAGAGTTTGTCAATAACGCACCTGATAATGTTGCTGCAACAATTACCGCACACCATTTATTGTACAACCGCAATCATATGCTCGCAGGGGGCATTCGTCCGCATTACTATTGCTTGCCAATTCTTAAGCGTAATAGCCACCAACAAGCATTAATTGAAGCGGCAACCAGCGGTAGTAAAAAGTTCTTTTTAGGAACCGACTCTGCACCTCACAGTAAAGATAAAAAAGAAGCTGCCTGTGGCTGCGCCGGCGCGTACACCGCCCATGCTGCGCTGGAGTTATATGCTGAAGCATTTGAAGAAGCGGGCGCGCTGGATAAGCTAGAAGGGTTTGCCAGCCACCATGGTGCGGATTTTTATGGTCTGCCAAGAAACACTGATACCGTCACTCTTACTAAATCGCCTTGGCAAGTTCCTGAATCCTACCAACTGGGTTCAGGTCAAGTGGTGCCAATTAAAGCGGGCGACACCATAGATTGGCAAGTGAAGTAACGGCTAACGTATTAAGTGTACTCGCTCATAAAAAAGGTGCTATTGAGCACCTTTTTTATTCTAAAATGCATTTAATCTTATTTAATTTGTTTTTTTATCATTTTAATATAATATTTCATATATTATTAAACCTAAGCAAAATGAGAGTGTGTCAATGCGCGAAATAAAGTCTTTTATCAAAAATGCCAGCTACAACGATTTAGAAAAAGCCGCAGAATTAATCGAAAAAGCACTTGAAGAGCAAAAGGAACAGCAACAAGCAAAACAAGAAGTGCTTGCAATGCTAAAAGAAAAAGGACTGACAGTTGAAGATTTAGTTGGCTCAACTGCCGCAGATCGCCGTACTAAAGTACAGCCTAAATACCGTATTGAAAAAGATGGCAAAGTGGTTGAATGGACTGGCCGTGGTAAAACCCCAAAAGCGTTCCAAGGTGTTAACCTAGAAGACTACCTTATCTAAACGTAATGTCCATTAAGAGCGAAGAGGCTTAAATTTAATTGAGAGTGTTATTATTAATACATTCTAGAATACCTCAAGATTTCCGCTATTTTAATATCGCTAAATGAGCCTGTTCACCAGGCTCATTTTATGCAGACTACTGTATACTCACCGCGTACACTGAGGTGCTTATTTACACCCTAAGACCTTATCAGCAAGATGCTGTAAAAAATACCATTTCTCATTTTCGTCAATCCAGCCTTCCAGCAGTTATTGTGCTGCCTACAGGAGCGGGGAAAAGCTTAGTGATTGCACAGCTGGCACGCTTGGCAAAACATAAAATATTAGTGCTGACTCACGTAAAAGAATTAGTAGAGCAAAATGCTGAGAAATACAGCAGTTATGGATTACAGGCTAGTATTTTCTCAGCTGGTTTAAAACAAAAAAGCTTACAGCACCAAGTTACGTTTGCCAGTGTACAATCGCTATCAAGAAATCTGCACGAATTAAATGAGTTCTACTCGCTGGTTATTATTGATGAGTGCCACCGTGTCAGTGGTGATGAAACTAGCCAATATCAACAAATATTACAGCAACTTAAGCAATATAATGCAGAATTAAAAGTATTGGGGCTCACGGCTACCCCATATCGTTTAGGGATGGGCTGGATTTATCATCAGCATTATCATGGTTTTATTAGAGGCGATAAATCGGCTCCTTTTGCTAAGTGCATTTACGAATTACCACTGCGTTATATGATTAAACATAACTATCTAACGCCACCAAATAAACTCGACCCGGCCGTAGAGAATTATGATTTTTCCTGCTTAACCAGCGACAGCTTCGGCCGCTTTAATGAAAAGGACGTCAATACATTATTAACTGAGCAAACGCGTGCCACCAAAAGTATTATTGAGCATGTATTATCACTGGGTGAACACCGCCAAGGAGTAATGATTTTTGCCGCTACGGTGATGCATGCCAAAGAGATTATAAGCTATTTACCAGAGTGCCAAGCGGCACTGATCACCGCAGACACTCACTCCCATGACCGAGATACCATCATTACCCGGTTTAAAGCGAAACAATTGAAATACTTGGTGAATGTCTCGGTACTGACCACCGGCTTTGATGCACCACACGTGGATGTCATTGCCATATTACGCCCCACAGAGTCAGTGAGCTTATATCAACAAATTGTCGGGCGGGGCCTGCGTTTGGACAAGGGTAAAAAAAATTGCTTAGTGATTGATTATGCTGGCAATGATTTTGACCTGTTTGCACCAGAAGTGGGCAGCAAAAAGCCCGATTCAGATAGCGAGCCAGTGCAGGTGCTTTGCCCAGGTTGTGGTTTTGCCAACATATTTTGGGGAAAAACCGATGAACAAGGTCAGCTAATAGAGCATTTTGGTCGCCGTTGCCAAGGCTTACTTGAAGATGACGATGGCCATAGCCAACAGTGTGATTATCGTTTTAAGTTTAAACAGTGCGATAGCTGTGGCGCGGAGAACGATATTGCTGCCAGACAGTGCCATGCCTGCAACGAATTGATGGCCGATCCAGATGACAAACTGCGCGCGGCGCTTAACTTAAAGCATGCCATGGTACTGCGCTGCAGTGGCTTAAGCGGAGAAACCCTAAGCAATAATAAGCTAAAGCTTACTTACTACGATGAAGATGGCGCCAGCTGCAGTGAGGTATACGATTTTAATAACCCCAAGAGCGTTTACCGGTTTAATCAACAGTTTGGTAAACGGCAAAAGTCCACTGTCGCTGATAAAAAGTGGCAGAGTGCGGCGGAGGTGAATGACAGTGAGTTAATTGCCCCCGATTTTGTGATTGCCAAACTGCATAAAAAGTTTGGTTGGCAAGTCTCAGATAAGTTGTTTGACTACCAAGGCGGGTATAGGAAAGCGGACAAAAGCTAGCTGTCCGCTTGAAGGTTATTCGGCCATTAGGCCCCAACCATCACCATAGCCTTCATGGCTATTGGCAATGCTTTCTATGTACTGCTCTGTTTGTCCCAATAGCTCGTGATGAGGTACCATAGCAACACTGGTCACCACTTCCCACACCCCGGTATCAGGGCATTGCTGTAGTTTGGTTTTAGGTGCCAATTCATCCTCAGCAATAGCAGTCATAAAGCGTTTAGCATCTTCCGACTTTTCAAATAAAATAAAAAAGTCGATGGTTTGCATTTGGCTCAGGTCTACGCCTGCCGCGGCGATTTCAGCAAGTAATTCGCCATTATCATCATTTGGGAATTGCATAGTTATACTCTAGGTGTTCACTTATGGCTATTGTCCGTCATCTGCATAGAAATAAAAAGTAGTGTGAGTAAATAAATGTTGCGCTGCCAGCGCTGAGCTTTCCATGCAGCTCAAATACACTTGGGGTTAAGGTTTGATTGGTTAATATTAATAACTTTACTAAAAGCTGTTTTACAGTTTTGTATTTACCAAGCACAATGTTGCTATCGCCATGTAAGTTTTTTAGTTTAGGTAAAAATGATTCAATGAAGCGGTTTTTATTGTTAGGTGTTACATTGCTGCTCGCTGTTGGCGCATGGCAGGCTGAAGCTGAGCCACAAACCACAGCCACTGGTATCGAGTCTATCGTTGTCAGTGTCGACAACGATGCGGCTAAAGACAACATCAGTGGCTTTTTGGCTTCTTTCAAAGGAAAAGCGTTCAATGCCCGAATTCTAAAAGAGATCCGAGTCGAAATAGGCCATGCATTAGAAGCGCTGGGGTATTACCACTATACCTTGGAAGTAAAGCAGCAAGATACTACCTTGGCAGTCAGCGCACAATTAGAGCCGCCGTTAACTTGGCAAGCCATTGACGTTAAACTGCTTGGTGCTGGGCAACAGCTAGCCCGCTTGCAGCAAGAGGTTGCTGATTTAGCCATTAAAGCAGGTCAACAGGTTAACCACAGTAAGTATCAGCAGAGCAAAAGCCAATTTGAAAGCGAACTGTTAGAGTTGGGCTTTTTTGATTTTCAATGGCAAGAAGCTAAATTGCTTATTCATAAAAAGAACCGTTTTGCTGCGGCGAAGCTTATCGTCGATACTGGGCCGCGCTATCAGTTTGGTGAGCTAGATATCACTGGCGACACCAAGGCAAAATCTTACATTGCCTCCCTAAGTCCATTTCAACCAGGAGAACCATTCAAGGCAAGCCTGCTGGCGGACTTTAATTTGGCGCTTAACGAAACGCCTTATTTTAGTGCCATCAAGGTTTACCCCTTATTAAAGCAGCGCCACGGTTCACAGATCCCAATCCGTGTCAGTGTCACCGATAAGCCCGCCAATAGCTTTGAAGTGGGGGGCGGTTACAGTGATGATGTTGGCGCTAAATTGCGCTTTAAATGGTTTAAGCCCTGGATCACCGAGGACGGTCATTCCTTTGAATCTAATTTGCGGATGTCGCAAAAGCAGCAGGATATTACTGCCAGCTACACCATCCCGGTTGATGACCCAAATAATGATGTCTGGCGAGTGCTAGGAGGATATCAATTACAAGATCAGGTCACCGAGGGCATTGATAGTAAAATCTGGAATATTCAGTTACAGCGACAGTGGCTTACCGCAGATGACTGGGTGAGAACGGCATTTATTAAACGCGAACATGAAACCACACAGCAGGGGGATGATAAACAGCGTACCGAAATGCTCATTCCGGGGATCAGCTATTTAAAAAAAGAAAGTAAAGGTGGTGCTTTACCTTATTGGGGTAACGAGCGTTTGCTATCTGTTGAAGTGGCGGGAGACGACTTTCTTTCTTCTGCCGATATGCTGAAAGTACGTTGGAACAATGCTTGGATCCGCGACCTTGATGAGCGTCACTTATTTATTGGTCGAGTGGATTTAGGTGCCATCGTCACCGAGGACATCGAAAAAATCCCTTTTAATCACCGCTTTCTTGCTGGGGGAGATCAAAGCATTCGGGGTTTTGCCTATGAATCAGTAGGCCCCCGTGATCAGGAAGGAAAAATCATTGGTGGTAAATACCTAGCCACCGCATCGGTAGAGTATAATTATCAATTCCACCCTAACTGGCGCGTGGCGCTGTTTAGCGACGTGGGTACCGCCACCAACGACTTCTCAGATGATTGGGAAGTAGGAGCTGGGTTTGGTTTTCGCTATTTGACTCCAGTGGGTCCCATTCGCCTCGACCACGCTTGGGGCCTGACCAAAGAAAGTAAAAGCACCCGTCTGAGTATTGTTATAGGACCTGAGATTTGATGTCGTTGAAAAGCCTTTCCTTTAAGCTTGCCAGTGTGTTGGCAGGGCTATTTTTGTTGTTGGTTTGTCTGTTTTTCACCTTACCCGGGCAACAGGCTCTGGTATGGCTGGCCAACCAAACAGTCAGTGGGTTACAGGTTGAGCAAATTGAGCAGCGAATTCTATCCGGTGGTAGTGTTAACCTGCGCTTTGAAAATGCCAATACCAGACTGCGGGTAGATGATACCCATATACGCCTTTCGCTGTTTAGCTGTGCAACTGTGTGTTTGGATATAAGGGCCGAGAACATTGCAGTAAAGCAAAAGAGCGCCACTGAATCTGAATCGCAACACACTGAAAATAAAACCATTCGTCTACCTGTGAGTGTGGCGATTGAGCGCTTAGCCGTCGCGAAGCTGCGCTTCGAAAATCCGGCCATGACAATGACCGTCAGCGATGTCGCAGGTCAAGGGCAAATGGTTGCTGATAAACTGTCGCTGCCTTGGCTTTCCATTGCCAAGTTTGAGCTGCTAACTCATCAGCAAGACGCGCCACCATCGCGCAGCAGCGCAGCGCCAATTCAGTCATTGCCACCGCTGCAACTGCCCCAAGTAACTTTGCCTATTGAGGCTAACATTGGTGAGTTAACGCTGGCAGAGCTGCTCATTGATAAGCAGCGCTTGCAGCAGCTACAGCTTAAGCAACTGGAGGTCGGACAAACCTTACGCATTGAAGAAGCCAGAGTGAATTATTTGCAGTGGTATTTAAGTTCCAGCCTAACCGTTGAACTGCAGAGTTGGGCTGTTCGTAGCCACACCCTAGTTAGCCACCCGAAGGGCTTAGCCAGGGTAGAGTTACAAGGCCATTTAGGCCAGCAGCTGCAATTGACTCTGAATACTCAAGGAGTAGCCACTGCGCACCTACAAGGCTCTGTGAATACGGCGCAAGAAAACTGGCCTTTCACCTTGGCAGCGCAGTTAGACACGCTAGTAACCAATAATACCGAATTTGGCCAACTATCTCAGGCGGAAATTAACCTTTCAGGTGATGCCGATGACTATCAATTAACAGCCAATATTAACGCTTCGGCAAAAGGGCTTGGCGAATTCAATGCTAACTTGCAAGGCCGTGGTAATTTACATCAGTTTGAGCTCACTGAATTGCAGCTCCTAGCTGGGCAATCACAGCTGAGCGCAAATGGCCAACTTAAATGGTTAAATGGCATTGCTGCAGAGCTCAATGCCAGCGCGTCATCGCTTCCTATCGATAACCTACTCGGGCTGGTGCAATACCAGATGGCAATGGCACCGGACGATGTCTTAAATGGCCAGCTGAATGTCGCCTTTGAATCCGCTGAAGACAACTGGGCGCTGGATATTAAGCAGCTCAACTTGAACGGTAAAGTGGCCGGTGAGCCGCTTCAGGTAGAGGCCGACCTTAACCTTGATAAGCACCTACAAGGAGATTTACAGCGTGGTGTAATTCAATACGGCAATAGCAAAATCACCCTCAGTGGTGAGCTTGGTCGTCAGCTTGATTTAGCACTGCTGGTTGAACTCGACCACAGCGCCAATGCGCTGCTGCCTGTTGCAATCAAAGGCCAAGGTGAAGTTTATATCGATGGACAATCAAGCTTGCCAACTCTGTCAGGGAATGTCGATTTAGCTAGGCTGAATTACCAAGATATTTCTCTTACAGATACCCGCTTACGTGGTCAGTGGAACCGCGATCAGGCCGCTCAGGGACAGCTGCAGCTGGCAGTGGCACAACTCAGCGCGGCGGGATATGAACTCGAAAATTTGGGTATTCAAGTTAAGGGCGGTCAGCAACAGCATCAGGCCACCATCACCGTTCGTGACCCCAACGTGGTGGCTACTATAAAGGCACAAGGCAGTGCGTCTCCACAGGGTTGGCAGGGGCAGCTAGCCAGTGCTGAAATGACCGCAAAAGGGCAAACCATAGCGTTGCAAGCGCCGAGCAAAATAAGTTACCTCAGCGGGCAGTTGGCGCTGGGGCAGCAGTGTTGGCAATTGGCCGATGCCAATCTTTGCTACAGCGCCCAGCAACAAGGAGAAAGTGGTCAAGCGCAGCTAGCACTTAAGGCGCTGGAGTTGACCCAGATCCAACCTTGGCTTGCAACAAACATGCAATTGCAAGGCTTGGCACAGGCTCGTGCTGAGTTGCAATGGCAAGGTGGCCAATTGCAAGCAGTTGATGGCAAGGTTACGGTCAACGAAGCCAGCTTAACCAGCCAAGGCCAACGTTTTGCCATTTCACAATTTAATGCCGATGTGCAGACCAATAAGCAGCAGTTGAATACCACATGGCAAATGGACTCAAACACTCTGGGGCAGTTTACCGGCACCATGACCATGCCGTTGGCACAATCCGATCCTGCTTTGGCTGGTAAGGTTACTATTGCCGCCATCAAGCTACCCCGCTTAAGCGGTCTTATCAGCCGGGTAAGCGGTCAAGATATTAACCTCGAAGGGGAGATCACCGGTGCAGTAGAATTGGCTGGACGCTTATCCGCACCACAAATGTCAGGACAAGTGGAGCTACAGCAATTGGCTATGCGCTCCAACTCTTTACCAGTTGAAATAGACAGTGGCGCGATACAAATGTCTTTCAATACCACCACCGCGCAGCTACAAGGGCAACTCGCTACCACTCGCGGTGGGGGAGTCCAGTTGGATGGCCAGTTTGATTGGTCTCGGGCGCTCGCTGCGACACTGAAGGTGGATGGTGACAATATCTATATCCAACAAGACTCTCGCATTGAAATGATGGTGTCTCCTAAGTTGTCATTATCATACCGCGACAACATCGCACGAGTGACTGGCTCCGTGGATGTGCCATTTGGTCGTGTCAATATTGAGTCATTACCTGCCGGTGTGACGACTAAAACCAGTGATGAAATCATCATTGATAGCAAAGCCAAAGCGCCTATGTCTGTCCCTGTGCAGCACGCCATTGATTTGCAGGTGAGTGTGGCAGATGACTTTAGAGTGAAAGCGCTGGGGTTAGATAGCTTTGTCACCGGCAGTATTGAGCTACAAAAGCAACTGACGTCACCATTACTGGCAACTGGGGAGTTGCAGTTACGAGAAGGGAAGTACCGAGCTTTTGGCCAAGACTTACAAATTAAAACAGGGCAAATCGGCTTCAATGGTGCCTTAGATAAGCCCTACCTTAATATTCGCGCCATTCGTAACCCGGCCACCACGGCCAATGATGTTATTGCTGGGGTCGATTTAACCGGCAGTGCGGCCAAGCCGCGACTAACGGTGTTTTCTGAGCCTGCCATGGATCAAGCTAAAGCTTTGTCTTACTTGTTAAATGGCGAGCCATTAGGGGAATCTGAAACCTCTAACAATGCCTTACTGACGCAGTTTTTACTGTCGCAAGGGATCGACCGCAGTGAAGGGTTTTTGACTCAGGCCGGTGAATCTTTAGGGTTGCGAGATGTTAATTTAAGTGCCAAAGGCAGTGGCGACGATACCCAAGTGGAAGTGTCGGGCTACATCACCCCCAATGTCCAAGTGAGTTATCGCGTCGGTGTGTTTGATTCAATGAACGAAATTGCGCTGCGCTATCGGGTTTTTTCAAAGTTTTATATTGAAGCAACCAGCGGTTTATACGACAGTATTGATTTACTGTACAAATTTGATTGGGATGATGAGTAAGCCTCGGCGCTGAAACGAGGTGCTCCTGCTAAATAAATAAGGAAAAATAATAATGAAAAACGCACTGTTATTGACCATGTTGGGGGCGGCCCTAGCCGGGAATGCGCTGGCACAAGAGCAATCAAACCGTTCACCCAGTGAAATTGTGGCTGCTGCCAGTGACGCAGATTGGCAGCGTTTAGACCCTGAGAATATCTTACAGATTAGCCTAGCAACGGGCCCGGTTTACATCGCGCTAAACCCTCAGCTTGCTCCCAACCACGTAAAAAACATCAAAGCCTTAGCTCGGGAGAACTTTTACACTGGTTTATCCATGTATCGCTTTGTGGAGAATTTTGTTGCCCAAGGCGGAGACATGGAGGGGAAAAAAGCCCCTAAGCAAGGCAAAAAAGCCATTACCCAAGAGTTTGTTTATCACTCTGAGTCGCCGCTGACGATTACTTCCATCAATGCAGTCGACGGTTATGCCGCCAACAGTGGTTTTTTAAATGGCTTTGCTGTGGCACAAAATGAACAGGGAACACAGACGTGGATGACGCACTGTACTGGAGCATTTGCTATGGCTCGCGGTAACGATGTCGACAGTGGCGGTACCGAGTTTTATGTTACTTTAACACCACAGCGCTACTTGGATAAAAATACCACGGTGTTTGGGCAACTTATCGCAGGCATGGAACACATTCAAAAGCTGGACAGAGCACCGACAGCCGACAAGCCTTTTAACCTGATTAAACAGGTCTCGGTGCTGGCAGATTTGGAAAAAAGACCACAATTTAAACGCTTAAAAACCGATACGGCGCTTTTTACTGAGCTTATCGCAGCGCGTAAGCACCGTGTAGGCGAGTGGTTTGTCAGCAGGCCAAATCACACCGATGTTTGCTCGGTTACCGTTCCCGTTGAGAAAACTCCCGCGCAGTAACGCTAGGCAAGGGCCTGGCGAGTTGAAGCTTATTGACGGTTAATGCGTACCTTATAAGGCGTTTGGTTGTGTTCGCTCGAGCGGAAAGGGTTAATGTCTAAGCCGCCACGGCGGGTGTAACGAGCATACACACTGAGCTTATGCGGTTTTAGCGCACGCCACAGTTCACAGTAAATGCGCTCAACGCATTGTTCATGAAACTCGTTATGGTCACGAAAAGAGATTAAATATTTTAACAGTGCTTCGCGGTCAATTTGTGGTCCATGATAATGGATCACAATACTGGCCCAGTCCGGTTGCGAGGTGATCAAGCAATTCGACTTTAATAAGTGACTGTGCAGTGTTTCTTCAACCACCTTATCACTGGCAGTTTGCAGTAACGCGCTATTAGGCGTATAGCTGTCAACGCTAATATCGAGATCATCAATGCACGTCCCCGGCAGTGCAGTGAAAGGGATGCAGTCGTACTCCTCTGGCCCATATAAGGTCACAGACACCTCACAGTTGGCAGCTTCAGACAGATCAGCCTTGAGGGTTTGTTGTACTGCCGCCATAGACTCAAAGCGACTTTGATTAAAGCTATTCAAGTATAACTTAAATGACTTAGATTCGATGATGTGTGAGCTCTGACAGGGGAAAACGAAACTGGCAACGGCCACTTGTGGCTTGCCTTTGGGGTTCAGCCAAGAAAGCTCATACCCTGTCCACGTATCCTCGCCCTTAAACGGCAAGTTGGTTTCGTCAACGGCAATCTGATCGCGGTTGAGTTTGCGCGCAATCGGATGCAGTAAGCTTGGCGTATAGCTGCTAGCATAGTCAGTGGTTTTACCCAGTACCGATGACTGGAGCTCGGGAGCATTGCTGTAGTCTGTCATGTTAATTCAAATCTCGTTACAATGGCGCCATTATAGCGAATATTCGTTGTCGACAAAATAAGAGAGCGCATTTATGACTTTGCAGCCCGATATGATGGCGTTACATCAGGCCCATAGCCATTATCAGCAACAACATACCCAATCACTACCCACAGTGGAACATGATCCAGCATGGCCGAGCCCTTGTGAAGTAGGCGAACCGTCGAAACTTAATGAAATTAAATGGCAAGCCCACGCAAGACACCCTGAGGGGTCATTAGCGGCGTTAGCAACGGCGCTTGAGTGCCGCTTTCCCGAAGGCCTTGAGAGCTTTTACGGCGCTTTTTTTGCCGGCAACATTACGGCCTTTATTGAAGGCAAACAGATTGAGCTACTGCAAGCGTGGAATGAAGAAGACTTTGACCGGTTACAACAAAATATCACCGGCCATATTTTAATGAAACGGCGACTGAAGCAGCCAGAGACGGTTTTTATCGGGCTCACAGAAGCCGAGGATCTGCTGCTTTCCGTTGATGTTGCCAGTGGACAAGTGGGACTAGAGTTTGTGGGTAAGCCACAGCACCACCGTTTGGCAGACTCCATGGCTGACTTTGTTACTATTCTTATCGATAATTACCCAAGCTAACTGACCAACAAAGCATGCGTTATTGGAAGTCCCAAGAAATATTGGAGACCAATTCGCACGTGTCACAACGAAAATCAAACAGGCCAAACCAAGGGGCATCGAGCAGCCAGTCACCCTGACAACTGGGACATTTGCGCTGCTGCTCTGTGGCTTGGCTCTCACCACCGACGCGATACAAATAATAGTACACCGGCTTTTTGGTTAGGTAGCGCAGGCGTTTGCTTAAATCCATGCCGCGGCGGAACAAGTCACTCTCGGGGCTGGAGATCTCCTCAAGTGCGGCAAACTCACAGCGGGTAGCGCCGTTAATTTGGATTTGGTCGCAGGCTTGCCAGTCTTCTTGCCACTTGATCAGCGCTTTGTAATCGCCGTTAGCAATGGCTGGTACCTTATACAAAGGCACAGGTAAAAAGTCGTCGCCACAGTACAGCGGGCTGCAGGTATGAACATAGGTGGTATAAAGAATATAACTGGACGGCGAGTCGCAAGCATCGGCACTGTTAGCATGAATGTCTTGGCCAATCACTTTCACTTTAGGTGCCAGCAGCCCTGACTGTTGTAATTGCTCAACAGCAAATTTAACAAATGGGCTGTGGTTGAGCGGATGTAAGGAGTCTTCTTCTGGACACATCACACGGGTGACAAAAAAACCATCTTTTAACACCGTGGGAAATTCATCGCCAATAATCTGGCCATTAAAGCGCAAGGCGTTGACTACTCGGTTGATGGCTTGCTCAGCAGCATCAAGGGTGGTTTCGGTATAACAATCAAAGGTTAAATCAACGACAAACATTACGACTTTTCCAACAGCGCAAGTAATCTATCAAGCTTGGCTTCAATGCGATCCAGCTGGGTTTGTGTGGCTACTTGGTGCTCAGCAGGCTCTTCGTGCAACTGCTCGACACAACTGGGGTCTTGCTTATAAGCTGCGATTGCCGCAATGATCTCTGGCATTGCCACCGGTTGTGACAATTTACTTTTGGTGAGCGCAACAGTTGGAGTTTTACCACTTTGAACAAGTTTTTTAATGGCGCTGGCGACAACGGGATGCATAACAGCTCCTAAACAGGCATTAATCATGGCTGCGGATGATACCACCAAGTGTGTTTAGGAGCTATATAGACGCTATCTTAACATGGCGTCTAGTTCATCAATCATTTCGCTCCAGTCCGCGTCTTGCGCTAACGACTCCTCAATAAAGTGGCGCTGTCCTTCATTCCAAAAAGGCGCTTGGCTTAACAGCATGCCCTCGGGTAAATGATGCTCTTTAACAAACCGTGAGATTGCCTCGGGTGAGTTATCTAGACCTAGCTGTGAGAATAACGTGCTCATCGTGTGGCGACTAGTATCCATTTTGTATCCCCTCTATTTGCTTGAATTTTACTCACTTACTATAGTAAAGGTGGTTGCAAAAACTTTGGCAAGTGATTGTGGTGAAAAAGCGTTCACAATCACTGATACATCGTCAGCTTAACAACGATGAACTGAACTGGCGATGATCCGTGGCCGCAATGGTCTTAGCATCGACCCAATAACAATAAGGAACTTTCCATGTCAGAGCAGACTCCCACGGCTAATTTAGTGGTGGAATATTTACACCCAGAAGACATCAATATTGCCGCAAGCGTGTTATACAAAGCTTACCACGATGATCCCTTGTTAAAACAAGTGTTAGAGGCAAAACACGAGCTCGATTTTGAAAAAAAGCTCAGAGCACTTATCCGCGAAGAACTTTCTTCTTTTAGTCAAACTGGTCAGCCCATGGTGGGATTGTACGAGGATAAACGGCTGTTGGCCGTAGCTTGTGTCATTGCCGATGGCGAGCAACTAGAGGCATCCAGACAATGGCATTGGCGCCTGCGGTTGATGCTAAGTGCAGGGTACTTACAAACTCAACAACTCATAGAAAAAGAAAAAGCCATTCGCTCAGCGCTGCAAGAGTATGAACCCTATCACTTTTTATCGCTTATTGCGGTTGACCCTCAGTGTCAAGGGCAGGGTCATGGGCATTACTTATTGCAAGCCTTAGACGACCTATTAGCACAAAGTGACAAAAGCAAAGGCATGGCTGTGTTTATTACTCAAAAAGGGCAAGAGCAATTTTTTGCTACTCATCACTACCAACCACTGCAAACGCTAGCCTTTAGCGCTGTTGAAGGCATGTTGCTATTTAAAGACAAATAGCAACTATGGAAATAATGCCGTAAGAAATATCTCACATGGATGTGCGTGAAGGCGTTTTGTTTGACCGAGTTTGTAGTTGCCATTGGTACTTATCTATTGTTTTTTAAGAACATTCTGTTTTTTACCTTTTTATTGCTAATAATTAATTGTGATCCGCATCCTGCCAAATTCAGGTAACTTGCGTAGACTTCATAGTGTAGGGAAACACAAGAGCAGAAGCTCAAGCGTCAAAGGATATGGAATTTGACAGCAAAACAAGGCCGTTATCGACAAGGCAAGGACGAACCGGAACTCGAGGAGAGGAGTGTGAGGCGGAGCTTCACTAAGGACAGGGACATCACAGGAGGTGATTAGGAGCGCAGGACGCGAAGAGGAGCATGGACGTGTTGAAAGGGAAGAGCAAGGCTCAGGAAGAGGGAGCGCGGTACGGAACGCTGCGAAGTGGATAAGTTACAGGACGTAACCTTAATAGGGAGCGCAAATGGATAGGCGAAGAGGAAGCCAAGGCGGCTAGGAGCGCATGAAGCGAAGTGGATGCCATTGAAGGCAAATAGGGATAGGCACTGGATGTGCTAGAGGACTTATTCATGGATGAGTTAACGGGTAAGTCGGAGTATATACCCGTTCAGGGGAAGAAGAATGGCGGATTGCATACGGGCGATAGCGCGTTGTTGAGGGATTGGATACCTCTTGGGATAATCGTCAGAATTGAGGCGCAGCATCAAGGCTAGCGCCTTAGTTTTTTACCTACCTAGATATTTTTATTTAACCGTAATCACAAAGCCGCTGCGGCTATCCCCCTAAACGATAGGCTGGCAAGTCTTTGTTGACTAATCGCTCGTTTTCTAGATACAACTTACCTTGGTAGGCTGACTCGCCATCAGAGCTAAACTCAAAGATAAACTGACTTTTTATTCCCAGCTGGCCGTTACGCAACACGCCAAACCTGCGCTTAACGCAGGCAACACTTAATAGCTGTACTTCAAGAGTCTGTGCCTGATGTTGAGCGTGCCGATTCGCTGCCTCAGCAACTTTTCGGCTATACCAAAACAGGGCAATAGCCGCAAATACCAGAATAAAAAGCCATAACGTTGTCATTTAAGAGAATAACCTTCCAATTGCGCGTGATAATACTTCACTACGATTTTCAGCCCGAATAATACCTAGTAGATGAGGGCGCAACATTGGGATTGCAACAAGGTCGGCAAAAACGCTATTAAACAATCCCTCCAGTTGTTGGTTTTCAGCTACCTTTTCCATGTAAGTCATCAGTCGTTGTGGCTCCGTTAATGTTTCCCACGCGCGGCCAGCGATGGTTAGCAAGCAATCAACATCGCCTGCCAGTGGCGACACTAGAATATCATCAACCGCTTGCGCTATTAATCCCAGAGCGTGACTGCCCGACATGGCTCTTAAATTACTAATGGCCACAGAGCTATTTGCTTGCTTACAAGCTGACTGTAACTGTGCCAAAAAGTCTTCAGTTTGTGCTGTGCTGACGGCGACATGCTCAAGCATCGCCGCTAAAGGCGTTTGCACCTGCTGTGGTAACTTGGGCCATGCAGAGCGCAAATACTGGCTATTGTTGCCATGGTCCAAGCGTAATGCAAAATCGGCGATGCCTTGCAAGGCGATATCTTGCCACTGCTCAAAACCCAGCTTACCAGAAAAGTAAAGTTCGGCGTGTTCGTAGTATTGCGAAGCGGGACGGTTTAATTCGCGCTTCATAAGGGCGTTAAATGCTGCAAGCTTATTGGCATTGGGCTTGAACACATACGGGTTGTTGTCGAGCTTACCTTGTGCTGCCTCCCCGGTAAGCTCGTTCCCCAGCGCCTCTAATACCATGGAAGCAAAATGATCACGGCTGGCAATGACCAGTTTGCTTTGCTCATCAAGAGGAAACTTTAAAAACCAAACATACGGGTCTAACGTTGCCTGATTATCCCAAAATTGAATCGCCAGAATGGCATGACCACTCAATGGATACGGGTAGGGGGCTTGAGTCTGCTCTATTTGCGCAAATTGCTGTTTATCTATTTTATTTATGCGACGGCCCATGTCGTAAACACGCCACTGCGTTCCGGCGTTAGTTAATAATTCACCTAAAGTGGAAATTTGCGCTGTCATAGCATCTCTATCATTAATTAATTCGTTCGTTGGCGCAATTATAGCGAGTTTTGTGGGGGCTGATAAGCCTAACAGCTTTTCTGGCAGCGTACTTCTGTTGTATCTTAAAGCCAGATATAATAAAGAAAAACCTTAAGGGTCAGCCCTATGAATGTAGAAATAGCTACCCAGCTAGACGAGCTTGAAGCATGCTTAAAAGCCGCAGGGCTTTGGCAGTCTGAGCCATTGCCAGCAACGGCATACGCCTCTACAGAACCGTTTTGTTGCGACACCATGGCATTTGAGCAATGGCTACAGTTTGTTTTTCTCCCTAAAGTGCGTGACATGTTAGCGGCAGATGCGCCCTTACCAAGCAACATGGCGATAGCCCCCATGGCTGAAATCACGTTGAGTGAACACCTTTATTTTAATGCCGTACACCAATGTTTAAAGCAGCTAGATAAGTCATTTGCTAAAGGCTAAGCATGTTAGAAATTGTATATCAGGATAGCGATTATGTGGCCATTAACAAGCCATCTGGGTTATTAGTTCACCGTTCATTTTTAGATAAGCGTGAAACCCAGTTTGCGATGCAAATGCTACGCGATCAGCTCGGTCAGCATGTTTTTCCTGTCCATCGCCTAGATAGACCAACCTCAGGTGTGCTGCTCTTTGCCCTAAGCTCAGAGGCCGCGCGAGCAATGAATGAAGTATTCATTGCGGGTGCAATTAAAAAGCGCTACCTGGCGATGGTACGTGGCTTTGCCCCAGCGTCTACCTGGGTTGATAAACCATTAAAAGAAGAGCTGGATAAAATTGCCGATAAGTTCGCGGATCAAGATAAAGCACCGCAGCAAGCGCAAACGCAGGTCAATTGTTTACATCAGGCAAGTCTCCCTATTGCTTTTGGTAAGTACCCCAGTATTCGCTACTCCTTAGTGGAGTGTTTCCCTAAAACGGGGCGCAAACATCAAATTAGACGCCATTTAAACCACCTTTCACACCCCATTATTGGTGATGTGAATCATGGCGATAATAAACATAATCACTTTTTTATTGAGCATTTTGGCCTGCGGCGGCTGATGTTGTTTGCAACGCAACTGGAATTTGTTCACCCTTACAGCAAGCAAACCATTTCCATTTCCGCTGATTTGGGCGAAGCGGCATTGGCTGTTTTAGCCGAATTGGGCTGGCCTAATAACGAGAAGGACTATAAGTAATGGCGACGATATCTATTTTTGTCGGAAGTATGTACGGCAATGCTGAAAACTTGGCGCAAGACTGTATTGCATTTTTAAATCAAGCAGGGCATCAAGCCAATGTCATTGAACCGCCAACTATTGAGGCGTTGAAGCAAGCCGATAACATTCTTTTTATCTCTTCAACCACTGGCTCTGGCGATATCCCAGATAACTTACTGCCGCTCTTTTTACAGATGCAAAGCGAATTTCCCATGCTCACCGATAAGCAGGTGGCGGTGATTGCTCTGGGTGACAGCAGTTATGGCGATACATATTGTGGCGCGGGTAAGCAAATTGATGAGCTGATCGGTGAACTAAATGCCACTCGAGTGCAGCCGCGGTTAGACATTGACGCCTGTGAGCATTTTGAGCCGTGGGAGCCAACCAAGCCTTGGCTCGAGGAGTACGCAAAAAGCGTATAGCTTGATGGCTCGGAGTAAGGCGCTAAGCCTTACTCCGAGCGTTCGTATTAGACTCGCTTAGTTTGCACTTTTAGCTTGAGTTTTTGACCTGGGTGGAGGTATTTTTGCCCGGCAAGATCATTCCATTTAATAATGTCATTAACACTCACGCCAAACTGAGTGGCGATACGGGCCAGTGAATCGCCTTTACGTACTTTGTAGGTAATGGTGCGCTCTTGATTAGACAACACGGTGCGCTTTTTGGCGTTATTATTTTTATACACAGTGAGCTTTTGTCCAAGGCGCAATACCGTGTTGGTTTTGAGCTTATTCCAGCGGGCTAGCTGTTTTACCGTAACATCGTATTCGCGACTAATATCCCAAAGGGTATCGCCAGACTTAACAGTGTGGCTCAGTTTTTTCTTCGAGACCTTGTTGGCGGCAACTCGTACTTCGTCAGGTAAGTGCTCACTTTGCAGCTCACCCTCGCTTAGCGGGACTAATAGCTTTTGACCTACGCGGATCATATTGCCGTTAATGTCATTTAATGAGCGAATTGCGCTGATACTGGTATTAAATTTAGACGCTACCACAGATAAGCTGTCGCCGCGTTTAACGCTATAATATTGCCAGCGCAATCGGTCTTTTACTGCGGTTTTTGCCAACTGCTGTTTAAAGTTTTCCACCTTATCTATTGGCAGCAGTAGTTGATGCGGACCATCAGGATCGGTGGCCCAGCGGTTAAAACCGGGATTAAGGCGATACAATTCAGTTAATGAAATGTCTGCCATTTCGGCGGCTAATGCCAAATCGATTTGTGAGCCAACATCTACCAGATCAACCACCTGAGCATTAATGATTGGTTGCCAGGTCACCTTAAACTCTTCTGAGCGCTTTAATAGATCAGAAAGCGCCAACAGCTTGGGCACGTAGGCGGTGGTTTCACGAGGTAAGTCCAAAGACCAAAAATCGGTTGGCAGGTGCTTTTTACGGTTTTTGCGGATCGCGCGAAGTAGTCGGCCTTCCCCTGAGTTGTAGGCGGCAATGGCGTTTAACCAATCACCTTCCAAAGTTTTGTGTAAATAGGTTAAGTAGTCCAAAGCCGCTTGCGTAGAGGCGACAATATCGCGACGACCATCGTACCACCAGTTTTGCTTAAGGTTGAAGCGCTCACCGGTTTGCGGCATAAACTGCCAAATCCCTGAGGCTGAACGATGAGAATAGCCAAACGGATCAAAGGCACTTTCCACGATAGGCAGCAAGGCAATCTCAACCGGCATATTGCGTTTTTCAACTTCTTCAACGATGTAGTGAAGGTAGGGCTCTGCGCGCTTGGCAATGCGGTCTAAGTAGGCTTGGTGACGCTGATAATAATTGCGCTCAGCCACCACCGGACGATTCTGAGGCACCTCAATCGAAAGCTGATAACGGATCCGCTGCCAAACATCATCAAATACAGGAACCACTTCTGGTTGTTCATCTTGCCACGAAGAGCTTAATGATTGTGCAACATCATAGGGGCTGGCGTGGTTTAAATCGGCTTTTTCAACTTGTTTGGTGGCTGTCTCTAAAGCCGTTTCAGCGGTCATTTGACAACCGCTTAATACTGCAGATGTAGCAACAATAAAGGCAAGCTTTTTCATAAATGGTTCATTCGCTAGAGGTTCGGACAAAAACCCGGCAATGTTACCGACTTTGTGTCATTATTTAAAGTTTCTTAGCAAAATTATTAAGGTTGTGCTGTAAGCCACAGCACAACAATCACGTAGGTAAAGCTGTACGCTAAACTGGTTGAACTTAAGCGCTTTTGTAACAACCAGTATGGCTGGTTAGACTAAAAATTATCTTTCCAACGGCGCAAGGCTGCAAATCGCGCTTCAGGGGAATTGCGCTGGTTAATAAATTGCTCTGGCACCTGTAGCAAAATGTCGTCGCGGTCGGCACGAGCAAATGGGTTAATGGCTTTTTGCATGCCAATGGTGGTGGGAACCGTTGCTTGTTGTTGCGCTCTTAGGGCTTGAGCTTGTTGCTGATAGTCTTGCAGTGCACGGTTGTCGGGCTCAACGGCCTGAGCAAACTCAAGATTCGCCAGTGTGTATTCATGGGTGCAATACACGACGCAATCTTCTGGTAAAGCAAGTAACTTGGTAAATGAATGCCACATTTGCGTTGCTGTGCCTTCAAATAAACGACCACAGCCAGCATTAAACAAGGTATCTCCAGTAAAAGCGATACCCTCGTTAACATAGCAAATATGATCCAGTGTATGGCCAGGAGTGGCGACGACATTAAGTGTCACCCCTGCAACCGTGATGCTATCTCCCTCTCTGAGGCCATGGGTAATACCTTGAAACTTTCCCTGACTGGGACCATAAATCGTAAGCTCTGGAAAGGCTTGTTGTAGCGCTGCGATACCATCTGTGTGATCCCAATGATGGTGGGTGACCAAAATTCCAGCTAGGCTGAGTTGCTGTTGTTGTAAATACGCCAACACCGGCTGTTCATCACCTGGGTCAACGACCCAACAACAACCGTTGTCGGTATCTTTAATAGCCCAAATATAATTGTCGGTAAAAGCGTTAATTGCGTCGACTTGCACCATACTGCAATGCTCTATAAAGTGATCCATAACACCAGTATAACGAGCTCAGCAAATGAAACCAGCGTTAACTTTTCTACAAGGCCCTAAGCCAGACGTATGGCAGGATTTCCCCCATGGTGAGTACTTGAAGGTGGGGATCCAAAAGCGCTTAGATGCATGGCTGCCGAGAATGTTTGGTTATCATATGCTCAAACTCGGCTGCTTGAGTGGCCAACTCGATACCTCGGCAAGCCCAATTAAGCACCAAGTATGTGTTGCACCAGAAGGTAAGCACGTTGGCGTCTTTGCTGAGGTGGATGAATTGCCTTTTTATGAAAACTCGGTAGATGCCTGTATTTTAAGTCAATGCTTAGAATACCACTCAGACCCTCACCATATTCTGCGCGAAGCACACCGGACATTAATTCCAGGTGGTTACATTGTGATCTCTGGTTTTAACCCATTCAGCCTATGTGGTGCGGCGCAAATGCTGCCTTTTAGTCGCGAGAAGCTGCCTTGGTCAGGACGTTTCTTTACTCCTTCTCGAGTGAAAGATTGGCTTGATTTGCTTGGCTTTGAAATTGTCGGTGATGAGCGATTTATTCATGCTTCGCTAGCCCGAGGCTCAAGGCTTTCACGTTTTGCTCCGTGGCGGCGCTTTTGTCGCCATTACTTAAAGCCAATGGGGAGTGTGTATTTGTTAGTGGCAAGAAAACGAGTGATGCCATTGACGCCGATAAAACCCAAATGGCATGCCAAGCCAAAATGGGCTCCAGCGGTGAAAAGCGCAGGTCTGCGACAAACCTGCCAAGATAAAGAGTAGAGTTAAAGAGTGGGGAAGGGCCTGAAAGCCAGTGTTCGACTAGTGGCCTATTACTCAGGCGTTGGCTTGGTAGCCTTCATCCACTAACAGTCCGCTGCCCGACGCCGCTTCACGGGCTAAATCATCAACCAGTTCGTTGTATTTGTTGCCTGCGTGACCTTTCACCCAGCGCCAGTCGATATTGTGTCGTGCCGCTGCCGCGTCCAAGCGTTGCCATAGGTCTTTATTTTTTACCGGTTGTTTTGACGCCGTTTTCCAATTGCGCTTTTTCCAACCAGCGAGCCAAGATTCAATGCCTTGTTTGACGTATTGGCTATCAGTATAGAGAATAATATCGCAGGGGCGTTTAAGCGTTTCGAGCGCAACGATGGTGGCGAGCATCTCCATGCGATTATTGGTAGTGAGTTGATAACCTGCACTAAGTTGCTTTTCATGGCCTTGATAGGAAAGGTAAATCCCATAGCCACCTGGGCCTGGGTTACCCAGACAAGAGCCATCAGTATAAATCTCTACGGTTTTTTGCACGAATTGACCTATTTTTATGTAAAATGTGCAGATTAGGTAAAATGATAACAAAGTTAAGCGGGCAACGATATGCACACACGGCAAATAGTACTGGATACAGAAACCACGGGTATTGATCCAAAAGCGGGCCATCGCATCATTGAAATTGGTTGTGTTGAATTGGTTAATCGCCGGCTAACCGGAAATAACTTTCACGTCTACATTAATCCTGAGCGCGATATTGAAGAAGAAGCCATCGATGTTCACGGTATTACCAACGAGTTTTTACGCAATAAACCGTTTTTCCACCAAATTGCACAAGAGTTTTTTGATTACATAAAAGGAGCACAGTTGGTGATCCACAACGCGCCGTTCGATGTTGGCTTTATGGATCATGAATTTGCCAAGCTTAATAAAGGCTACCCAGACACGCATCAATATTGCGATGTGCTCGATACGTTAAAAATGGCGCGAGACCTTCACCCAGGACAAAAAAATAACTTGGATGCCTTATGTCGCCGCTATGATATCGATAACTCTAAACGTACGTTACATGGCGCTTTGCTGGATTCGGAAATCTTAGCCGATGTCTACTTGGCCATGACTGGCGGACAAAAGAAGCTCAATCTTGCCAATCAAAGCAATCAGGATCAGCAAAATTCTGCTGGTGGCATTATTCGCCTAGACGCCAATCGAGCGCCCCTTAAAGTTTTGGCGGCAACGGCCGATGAAGAACAAGCACACCTTGAGCGAATGGAGTTAGTTGATAAAGCCAGCGGTCAAAGCTTGTGGCACCAATAAATAAAAATGACTAAGCGCCTCTAAGACGCTAGGCGCAGCGAATGACTAGGATAATTGCATGAATCTAAAACAGCTTGTCTGGGGCTTTTTGTTATTGTTTAGCATCTTAGGTCATGCTGAAACACCGCAAATCACTATGCTTGAACGCGACGGTGAAGTGAATGAAATTCCGCTGTTGGACAACCGTTTTCGCATCGATCACAATGTCGAAGAGATTACCCTGTTATTCTTTCGCGCCCCAGGCTCTCCTGCCGTTGTTTTAGTGAAGCCCGATGGCAGTAAATTCTATGCCACTCACGCACTGAAAAATGAAAACTTACAATGGTACGATGAAGTCAGTTACGACCTCATTATCATCAAAAATCCCACCCCAGGCCCTTGGCAGGTGATCGGTAAAATCCAAGAGAATAGCCGCATCATGGTACTGGGCGATATCGAACTGGAAGTTGAAGCATTACCGCCATTACTGTTTCGTGGTGAGATCCTGAAAATTACCGGGCAAGTAACCAATGACGGCAAAGCCATTGACGTGGGTTATTTTCGTGACGTGGTGACCTTGTGTGTTGAATTTACCAGCACCAACAACGATGAGTACGCCAACTTTGGTGCCGGTACACAAAGTGTCACTGATTTTAAAGACGATGGTCGTGACTTTGATGAGCGCCCCCTCGACGGCATTTTTACCGGCGAGTTTAAATTGAACTTTCCAGCCGGGGAGTGGCAGCCTGAATTTTTTATTGAAACTCCGATTTTAAAGCGTCGGGTGGTCAAGCCAGCCATTATTATTGCTGAGCCGCCCTTTGACTTTGAACTAATGTTAGCCGGTGAAAATGAGCTTGAGCATGGCCTTACCATCAAGATTGATGACTCAGTGGTGAAGCCTGGAACCATTATATTTCAAGGTAAAGTGTTTTATCCCAATGGCGAAGAGCAAATGTTTACGCTTGACGCAACTGAGCGCCTGTATCGCCAGTTGGCAATAAAAAACTATGACTGGGGACGCTACACCGTTGAGCTATCAGTATTTGGCGAAAACATTAATGGCCGCGAATTTATGGCGGTTTTACCCGATTACAAATTTGAGATTGAGCGACCCATTGAAAAGGTGCCTGAGCTTGCTGCTATTGAGCGCCCTGAGCAAGGGGCATTAAAGCCTAAGCTAGAGCCCGAACCGGCATTAAGCACAGCAATGTTAATTACTATCATCGTGCTTGGCAACGTGGTGGTGATGTTGTTAGGTTGGCTGGCTATCCGCGTTTTTGTACAGAAAAAACCAATCAAATTATCGTTACCAACGCTTAAGTTAAAAAACCCATTCAAGAAGAAAGAAGAAGTCATAGATCTGGATGAGTTAGGTGGCTCTGAAAATAACTCGGAAGATAATGGCTCAAAAAATGATAAATCAGGTGATATTTTGAACCTTTCAATGAAAGATGACTAAAAAACACGGTTTTTTTTCAAAAAACGGTTGACTCAAGAGGGGGTCATTCGTATTATTCACGCCGCTGTCAGGGAGCACAACCTACAGCAAACACTGCAAAAAATACGCTGCGGAGTGGTAGTTCAGTTGGTTAGAATACCGGCCTGTCACGCCGGGGGTCGC
>NZ_JBLWMW010000048.1:0-29401 GCF_048515945.1 Pseudoalteromonas 'SMAR' | reverse complement strand
GACAGAGTGGTAAAGACAACCTTTGGGCACACATCCCTGTGGAGGGCTTCCGGCTTGACGTCCATGCCTCGCGTTTATTGCGCTGCGAAGCAGTGCTTCGGTCGCAATTCACCCATGTGTCTCTCTATGAAAAGAATGAGAACATCGCCAGGGCCTTATAAGTAGGTCGATGAAAGACATTCATCCATGAATCTCATCGACATTAGTACTTCCTTGTACGTCAAACCCCGATTCGAAAGAGTCGGGGTTTTTTGCGTTTAGCGCACAATAAAAAGCGCGGGGTAAACCCGCGCCTACAAAATCTAAACAGCCTTGAGAGCAATGTAGACAGAGTGGTAAAGACAACCTTTGGGCACACATCCCTGTGGAGGGCTTCCGGCTCGGTGTCCATACCTCGCGTTCACTGCGCTGCGAAGCGGTGCTTCGGTCGCAGTTCACCCTTGTACGTCAAACCCGTTGTAGCAATGCAGCGGTTTTTTGCGTTTAGCGCATAATAAAAAGCGCGGGGTAAACCCGCGCCTGCCAGGTAGGGTTAACTCTGTGGGAGATGGGTTGCTATATTACCCGTGAGAAGCGAGTGTTTTTAACTTGCTTTTGTAAGTAGGCGTCAAAGCACATGCAGATAATTCGAATAAATAAGTTACCGCTACTGGTGACTTTAATTGACTGCTTCGTGACTTCCACTAGGCCATCGGCGCATAGGGGAGCGAGAGCTGCTAGGCTGTCTGCAAAGTAGTGTTCGAAGTCAATGGCAAATTGTTGTTCAATTTCGCTTTTATCTAGTTCGAAGTGACAGATTAATTGCTTAATAACCGTGGCTCGAATTTCGTCGTCGGCACTCAGTGTAATGCCCTTGGTGATGGCACATTGCTTTTCTGTTAGTGCTTGATAATAGAGTTTCAGCTCTTTTTCATTTTGCAGGATCATGTGACCTATCTGAGAAATAGAAGAAACACCTAACCCTAGTAAATCACAGTCTCCATGGGTGGTGTAGCCTTGGAAGTTACGGTGTAAATGGCCTTCATTTTGTGCCACCGCAAGCTCATCAGTTTGTTTTGCAAAATGATCCATACCTATAAATTGGTAACCTGCAGCATCCATTTGTTCTAGGGTTTGTTTAAATATGGCGAGTTTGTCTGCCGCGCTTGGCATATCGGCTTCTTTTAGCTTACGTTGTGCAGCAAAACGCTCTGGTAAGTGAGCATAATTAAATACTGATACTCTATCAGGGGAAAGGGCAATTAGCTGTTCAATGGTTTTCTTATAGCTGCTAACCGTTTGGAATGGCAAGCCATAGATCATATCCATGTTAATGGATTTAAAGCCCAGAGTACGGGCTTGGTTTAACACTGCCAATACTTCGTCAAGGTGTTGTGGCCGGTTTACTGCACGTTGAACATCATCATTGAAATCCTGTACACCGAATGAGACACGATTAAACTCAAGGGTTTTTAAATGATTGAGCATATCTGGCGCCAAGGAGCGGGGGTCGATTTCAATGCCCCGCTGTGCTGTTGGGGCAAAATTAAAGGCTGCATTTAACATGCTCACTAAGCGTGACATTTGTGCTGTAGTCAAAAATGTCGGAGTGCCACCACCAAGGTGCAGTTGCTCCACTGTGTAATCTGCAAAATAAGGTGCTTTGGCGGCAATTTCTTGTGCTAAGTAATCCAGATATACGTCAGCTTTAGATTGATGGCGAGTAATAATTTTATTACAGCCACAGTAGTAGCACAGCTGATGACAAAATGGGATATGAATGTATAACGAGAGTGCGTTTGAGTCTGAGCCTTGTATGGCTGCTGTTAAGTCGTTTTCACTATATCCAGCTTCTAATGACAGCGCCGTAGGGTATGAAGTATATCTCGGGCCAGAAATGTTGTATTTGTTGATTAGGGATTGATCCCAGATAGGTAAGTTTTTCACGATACGCACTCTCAGTTAAGGTTGAGAGCCGTAGTGTACTGAGTATGGTCGCGGTTGATGTTGCCTCAGATCAAAACACGCTGCGATTATTACAGCGTGTTTTCTCTGAGAGATTGCTTACAGTTTGAACTGGTTAACGGTGGCGTTAAGGGCTTTGGCGAGATCATTAAGATCACGGGATTCATCAGCCAGCACATTGGCGTGATTCGCGGTGCTGTTGACCAGTTCATTGATTTGGTTAAGGCTGTTATTAATGTCCTCAGCGACGACCGTTTGTTGCTCAGTCGATGTTGCAATTTGATGACTTTGGTCCTGCACCGTGGTCACAGATTCGGTGATCTCTTTTAAGGCATTGAGAACCGCTTGTGTTTCTTCTACCGTGCCTTCAGCTCTATCCTGACCCTGCTGCATCATTACTGAGGCTTTTTGGGCAATTTGCTGTAGTCGTGAAATCATATTACGAATATCGTCTGTTGACTCTTGTGTGCGACTGGCCAGCGATCTTACTTCGTCAGCAACAACGGCAAATCCGCGGCCTTGCTCGCCGGCTCTAGCTGCCTCTATGGCGGCATTTAGAGCAAGTAAATTGGTTTGCTCGGCAATGCCATTAATAACATCAATAACGGCACCGATACTGTTTGTCTCTTGCTCAAGGCCAGAGACTACCTTGGCAGCTTCACCGATGTGCAAAGCCAGCTCTGTCATGACTTCCTGTGCTTGAGAAGAACGACCGGCACCATCGTTGGTAATGCGCTGTACAGCATCAGCAGCCTGGTTGGTTTCTTGGGCGTTACGAGAGATCTCTGTCACGGTAGCTGCCATTTCTGTTACTGCGGCACTGACACTATCCACTTGTTCTTTCTCGCGCTGAATCTCACTGTTGGTGTTATTCGATACTTCGCGTAACTGTGCTGAAGCATTGCTAAGTTGCTCTGCTTGGGCAGCCGTATCCAGCATCATGGCTCTGAGTTTATCGATAAAGGTGTTCATGTGCCGTGCTAGCTGACCGACTTCATCGTTGCTAGAAATATCAATTCTACGAGTGAGATCTCCCTCACCAGAAGCAATGTCGCGCATCGTATCAGTGAGCGCATCGATAGGCTTGGTAATCATTTGTGTGGCAAGCAAAATCATCACCACAATAATAGCAAGAATGATAATAACCACAGTAACGGTACTCATTACCGCGTCATTGACCGGCTCATCAATTAAAGAGACTGGGATCATTAAGCCTACATGCCAGTCCAATAATGGGTTATCGAGGGTGACATTATCAAACACCACATAGTACTGCTGGCCTTTGAAATTAACCATCGCCGAGCCCGCGCTTTGGTTACTCATGGCGGTATTTAAACCATTAAAGCCTGAAGTATCGGCAAACTGAGACTCTAAACCATCTAAGCCTTGTTTGCCCTTATCTCCCTCATCGGTGGTGGACAAGCGGTGCCCTGTACGCTCGGATAAGTGGACGACGTTAAGGTCGCTATCGAGTAAAAAGCCAAAGCCTTCACCATGAAATTTAATGTCCTCTACCATATCGTTTAAACGGTTGATTTGGAGATCGACACCGCCCATGGCGATGAGTTTACCGCTGTCATTGTATACTGGTTGGCGGATCACCGCTGAAACATCGCCAGTATTAATGTCGGTGGCGATGGGGCCAACATATAATTGTCCCACGTCTAGGGTATCTTGCCACCAAGGACGCTTATAGGCGTAATAAGGGCGACCATCTGAGTAGGCTGAGGTGCGATTATTCTCTTTGAAGTATTCGCCAGTAGTGGCAGAAGCGATAAAGGCGGAAAGAATATTTTCATCGCCTTTAGCAATTCTCACCAAGTCTTCATTCATCGATTGGTAGTCTTTATCATTGCTTAAGTTAGCACCTCGAATGGTGTAATTCTCAAACCAATGAATGGTGTGTGGAGTAGACACAAAGGTTTCCACCACTTTACCGTAGCGCGCAAAGAAAGCTTCCATGGCTAGCTTTTCAGCCTGAATGTAACTTTGCGCTTCACGCTCAATGCCATCTCTTGAAAGGGTCGCGATATGGCTGACGAAGAAACTGGATGCGATGATTAATAAAATAGAAATGGTGCCGCCAATCAGCAGCAAAATCTTCTTTTTTAGGGATAGATTATCAAGCATGACATGTTCTTTTTATTAGCTAATGCAAACTGTAATAAAACCATAGATAAAAGAATAACGCTACTGTTTGCGCCGATTGATTTTACAGAGATAATAAAAAGTAACTAAAAATATGGGAAAGCATAATGACAGCGAAAGACAAACCAAAAGTAGTGGTGCTGGGCGCGGGTTGGTTAGGCCAAGAATTGTGTCTGCAATTGCAAGCGTCTGGTTGCCAGGTTGAGGGAACCCGGACTACAGCAAATAATGCATATCCTTGGAGTAGAGTACTGCGCTTAGAGCAACAACAGCTTGAGCATACCCTGTCATTGCAGCAAGCCTATTGGGTTTGCGCTATCCCACCACGAGCCAGAAAAGCCGACAGCAACTATCTAGCTACTTTGAAGCAGTCAATAGAGTTAGCCCAGCAGATGTCAGCCAAAGGCTTTTTATTGTGCTCCAGTACCGGCGTTTATAGCACTGACGCAGGTCACTATGATGAGCAAGGAGAGTTGGCCAGTAAAGCCAGTACTCGTATCAATGTTCTTAGAAGTGCCGAAGAGCTGGTGCTACAACAGGGTGGCAAAGTGTTGCGCTTAGCTGGATTACAAGGTCCTAACCGAGAGCCTGGACGGTTTGTCGCTGGTAAAGCGTTATCAAGTTCTAGCAATGCTCGGGTCAATATGGTTGAGCGTCAAGACGTGATAGACGCCATATCTAGCGTATTAATGCAGTGGCAACAAGCACAATCCATTTACAATGTTTGCTACCCTGCACACCCCACCCGCGAGGACTATTATCGCTATCATTGTCAGCAACAAGGCACAGCAATGCCGAGCTTTGCTGCCACTGACAACGTGGACCGAGTGATCCAAGCTCAGGCGATCACTGAGCTTGGTTTTAGCTATCGTTACCCAATTTATTGTGAGGGTAGCATACCGCTAGGAAGTAAATGAGCCAGTGCTGCCGTGCCTAACAGGTCATTAGCTAACTCGATATCTGGCGCGAAATAGCGATCTTTGTCATAAAAGTCGACTTTATTGCGTAAAATCTGCAGTGCTTGTTGCACCTTATCGGATGGCTTTAATGGGGCTCTAAAGTCCAGCCCTTGCCCTGCCGCCAAGAACTCTACCGCTAATACGCCTTGGGTATTATCGGCCATCTCTTGCAAGCGGCGCGCAGCAAAGGTTGCCATTGATACGTGATCTTCCTGGTTCGCCGAAGTTGGCAAGCTATCAACACTGCCTGGATGCGCCAGCGTTTTATTCTCAGAAGCCAGCGCGGCAGCGGTGACTTGCGCAATCATAAAGCCTGAGTTAACGCCGCCATTGTTGACTAAAAATGCTGGTAACTTTGATAAGCTAGAATCAATCAGTAACGCGATACGTCGTTCGGCTAAGGCGCCAATTTCTGCAATGGCAAGCGCTAAGTTGTCGGCCGCCATGGCAATCGGTTCGGCATGAAAGTTACCGCCGGAAATAATATCACCGGCATCGGCAAACACCAGTGGGTTGTCAGTAACGCCATTAGACTCGACCAAAATCACTTCAGCTGCTTGTCGTAGCTGAGTAAGGCAGGCACCTAACACCTGAGGTTGGCAGCGTAAGCAATAAGGGTCTTGCACTTTTTCGCAGTCAACATGAGCATCGCTGATCTCAGAGCGAGCTTGCAAGATGTCGCGAAATGCCGCTGCAGTATCGATTTGCCCTTGTTGACCGCGCACAGCATGGATACGCTCATCAAAGGGCGCGCGGCTGCCCATGGCCGCTTCAATGCTCATGGCGCCTACGACACAGCTTTGCGCATAAAGATCTTCTGCTCGGAAAAGGCCCTGTAATGCAAAGGCGGTAGACGCTTGTGTGCCATTCAGCAGCGCTAAGCCTTCTTTGGCCGCTAAGGTTAGCGGCTCAAGCCCAGCGATTCTTAAGCCTTGTTTGGCATCCATTAGTTCGCCTTGATGGCGCACTTGGCCTTCACCTAAAAGTGGCAGGCACATGTGCGATAAGGGCGCTAAGTCACCAGATGCCCCCACCGATCCTTTTTTGGGCACGCAAGGGTAGACTTCGGCATTGACTAATGCCGCTAAGAACTCAATCACTTTAAGACGGATCCCAGAAAAGCCCCGGGATAAAGAGTTAATTTTTAGTACCATCATCAGCCGCACGGTACTGTCATCCATTAGCTCACCGATCCCCGCTGCGTGAGACAGCACTATGGAGCGTTGCAATAATTCGAGCTCGTCTTGAGCGATTTTAGTGTTCGCAAGGAGGCCAAAACCGGTGTTAATACCATACACTGTTCGACCTTCCTTAATCACTTGCTGAACAGTATCGGCACTGTTGGCAATCGCCGCAGTGGCTGACTCATCGAGGCTGAGATTAACCGGCTGTTGATTAATTTGACGTAACGCTGCGAGCGTCAATTGGCCTGGGATTAAATTCAGTGAGTACATACTTACTTTCCTTCCAGCATTGGTAAATCGAGTTTTTGTTCCTTGGCGCAGTCTTTGGCAATGTCGTATCCGGCATCGGCATGACGCATAACACCGGTACCAGGGTCATTCCAAAGCACACGTGATAAACGCGCGTCTGCAGCATCAGTGCCATCGGCGACAATGACGACACCAGAGTGCTGACTAAAGCCCATTCCTACGCCACCACCATGGTGCAGAGATACCCAAGTAGCACCGCCTGCGGTGTTAAGTAAAGCGTTCAACAATGGCCAGTCTGATACCGCATCTGAGCCATCCATCATGGCTTCGGTTTCACGGTTAGGGCTGGCTACTGAGCCAGAATCCAAATGATCACGACCGATAACAATAGGCGCTTTTAGCTCGCCATTTTTAACCATGTCATTGAATGCCCTTGCTAAACGCGCTCTGTCTTTCAGTCCTACCCAGCAAATTCGCGCCGGAAGGCCTTGGAACTGAATGCGTTCGCGGGCCATATCGAGCCAATTATGCAAATGCGGGTCATCGGGGATCAGTTCCTTCACCTTGGCGTCTGTTTTATAGATATCTTCCGGATCGCCAGAGAGCGCAACCCAACGGAACGGACCTATGCCTTGGCAAAAGAGTGGTCGTACGTAAGCTGGCACAAAACCGGGAAAATCAAAGGCGTTTTCCACCCCTTCTTCGAGTGCCATTTGACGGATATTGTTGCCATAGTCGGTGGTTGCTGCACCACGTGATTGCAGCGTTAGCATGGCCTGGACTTGTACTGCCATAGATTGTTTAGCTGCTTTTACCACGGCTTGAGGGTTGCTCTCGCGCTCACTGGCCGCTTGGGCCATCGTCCAGCCTTGCGGCAAGTAACCGTTAAGTGGGTCATGAGCAGAGGTTTGATCCGTCACTACATCAGGGGTGATATTACGATTAACCAGCTCGGCATAAATATCTGCGGCATTGCCAAGTAGCCCTACAGATACTGGCTTGCCAGCAGCTTTCGCTTCTTCAATCATGGCTAATGCGTCATCCAAAGTGGTGGCTTTGCGATCGACGTAGCGTGTTTTTAGGCGAAAGTCGATGCGCGACTCATCACATTCCACCACTAGAGCGCTAAAGCCAGCCATAGTCGCTGCAAGCGGCTGTGCGCCACCCATGCCACCTAGACCACCGGTGAGGATCCATTTGCCAGCCGCATCACCGTTAAAGTGTTGCTTCGCCATCGCGACAAAGGTTTCATAGGTACCTTGGACTATGCCTTGTGAGCCAATGTAGATCCACGACCCGGCGGTCATTTGGCCGTACATCATCAAGCCCTTTTTATCGAGCTCATTAAAGTGATCCCAGTTAGCCCAGTGAGGAACCAAATTAGAGTTTGCGATTAACACTCGTGGTGCGTTGCTATGAGTTTTGAACACACCTACAGGTTTGCCAGATTGCACTAATAAAGTTTCGTCTTCCTCTAAGCGGTCAAGTGTCTCGACAATTTTATCAAAACAGGGCCAATCACGAGCGGCTCGACCAATACCACCATAAACCACTAACGCGTTAGGGTGCTCAGCCACTTCTGGGTCGAGGTTATTCATTAGCATGCGTTTAGCGGCTTCGGTTAACCAGCTTTTAGCCGTGATTTCACTGCCTCGAGGGGCGCGGATTTGACGGCTGGGGTCTAATCTTGGGTTATCACTCATTCTGTTTACTCCTGTTGTATATACAACCTGTTCGAAACGTTTGCCATCTGCTGGCACTGCGTTGTCATGCCAAGTTGTAACGGTTTATTTTTTATTGTGGCTCACAGCGCTGCAAGCCAAGTGGTTATTTGTGTTTAAAGGTTAAATGACCGCCTAGACGGTATTTGCTGCCCGGCGAAATAAGTCGAGCAAAACTAACAATGCCTTTCGCTGACCAAGTTCTGCGGATCATTTGCAGGCAGGGTTCTTCGTTGAATAACCTCAGCCATTGACATACCTCAGGTGATGGCATGACGGCTTCCACCGTGTGGCGCGCTTCAGTTAAAGGAGCCACATGGGATAAGTATTCGTGTGGGGTCGTCAATTCAAAGTTTTGGTCTAGGTATTCAGGCGCTAGGGTCGGGTTGACAAAGCGCTCCTCCACTTGCAAAGGTTGTTCATTTTCGTTGTGAACAATGACACTGCGAAATACCGGAGCTTCTTCCTCGACAGCCAAGGCGATGGCAATGGGGGCCACAGCCGCAATAAGCTCCAAGGTTAAGACGGTGCAAGAATACTTGCCATTGCGACCTTGCACTTCCTCCGCGATATTGCGGATTTCCAGCAAGGATGACTGTGATTTGAAACTAGCCACAAAAGTCCCTAGGCCCTGACTGCGTGTCAGTATCCCAGCTTCTGTTAACTCGCTCAGAGCACGCCGCGCGGTCATGCGGCTTACGCTAAACTGTTCCGCCAACGCATTTTCTGAAGGAACTCGGGCATTTTCATGCCAAAGCCCTGCTCGAATGTTATCGATAATATGTTGTTTTATCAGCGCAAACTTAGGAGTTTCTGTCACAACCTAGCTCTCAAGAAATGGTGTTATAAAATAAAGATGGCACACTTCTCTTGTATATACAAGTATGGCTGTTAGACTCAATCAATATGACTTGAACAGAGTAGGCTAGCTATGCTTGATGCAGATTTAATCATCATTGATGTCAATATCGCGACAATGGACCCAGAAATAACCACACCTTATGGCGCCATAGAGGATGCTGCCATTGCCATTAAAGGTGGGGAAATCGTCTGGCTGGGGGAGCGTAAGCAACTTCCAGAAGTGGATGCCTTTGCTACCCCAATTCATAAAGCCGGTGGTCAATGGTTAACACCAGGGTTAATTGATTGTCATACCCATATTTTGTTTGGCGGCTCACGAGCCAATGAGTTTGAACAGCGCTTACTGGGAACCTCATATCAAGAAATTGCAGCCCAAGGCGGTGGTATTGCCAGCACCGTAAAAGCCACTCGCTTGGCGGATCGTGAAACGCTTTTTGTTAGCGCCAAAGACCGCTTGAATAGCTTGTTGGCAGAGGGTGTCACCACCGTAGAGAGTAAATCGGGTTATGGTTTAGACTTGCAAAACGAAATTAAACTATTGGAAATAAACCAGCTGCTTAACGCTCATCACCCGATTGACGTCCACAGCACTTTTTTGGGGGCGCACGCGTTACCACCGGAATATAAAAATGATAGCCAAGGCTATATTGATCTGGTGTGCGAGCAGATGCTCCCTGAGGTTGCCAAGCGCCAGCTCGCTACCGCTGTGGATGTGTTCTGTGAAAATGTCGGCTTTACATATCAACAGACGGAGCAAGTATTTACTAAAGCACAGGCGCTTGGGCTTGCGGTAAAATGTCATGCAGAGCAATTGTCCAATCAACACGGCAGTGAGCTGGTGGCGAAGTTTTCAGGTTTGTCTGCTGATCACGTGGAGTATTTGGACGAAGCGGGAGTCAAAGCCATGGCCGCCAATGACGTGACTGCCGTTTTGTTGCCGGGCGCCTTCTACTTTTTACGCGAAACCCAGCAACCACCGATAGACCTATTGCGTCAGCACAATGTGGCGATGGCCATTGCCAGTGACTTTAACCCCGGCACGGCACCACTTTGCTCATTGCGATTAATGCTAAATATGGCCTGTACATTATTTCGTATGACACCTGAGGAAGCATTGCAAGGTGTAACCATCAATGCAGCTAAAGCCCTTGGGTTGAGCGACCGTGGCGTGTTGAAAGCGGGTATGCGTGCTGATTTGGCTTTATGGAATATCAGCCATCCGGCCCAACTGAGTTATCAATTTGGCGTCGCTGACCTGTCAAATTTGTGGATCTTGGGTAAACTTAACCAGTAATGATGGTTTAATAAGCAGTATGTTATGTATTTTATGTTGGCGGCTGCCCTTACACTTGAGGGAGCTGCACTACTTATAACGCCATGGTCATCGGCGTTTGCTGGAGCCACTGTTATGGCGGCCTGTGCTCTGGCATTACAACGCCCTTCAGTTGTACTGTTGCTAGCGCACGTAAGCAGCATGACATTGGCAGTGTTACTGTTATTCACAGGTCAAGCGACTTGGCTATATTTGCTAACCCTGCCACTTTTACTGTATTTAATGGATGGCTTACAGCAATCGCGAGTGGGCTTTTTAGTCACCACCACCCTGGCAATTATTGCCCTAGTAGGTTGGCTAATATATCACTATTTATTCTTTATCGGCCTTCATTATGCAGCCACCATAATATTAATGATGTACTGTGTGCGGCTATGCTACAGCGCCATTATAGCCGCGGCACCTAAGTCCGAGGAAGCGGGCAATAGCCACCCAGAAGATGATTCCCTAGGCCTACCAGGCAGGCAAGCTCTAAAACAGGCATTTTTGCATTATAGATCGCAACACCCTTTCACCTGCATGTTGGTGCTGGTGAGGCTAGTGGGCTTTGAAAAAGTCAACTTTCACTTGGGAAGAGAGTTTGGCGACTTGTTGTTGGCGCAATCGGCAAATCGCATCTCACAGTGTTTGCAAATTAACGAAGTGATGGCCATTACTCATCATAATGAGAGTGCCAAGCTCGCGCACCTTGGCGGACTGAACTTTGTGTTTATTTGCTCCTTAGAACATGCCAATCACCTCCACGAGCAGCTGTTAGAGCAAATAGCGGATTCTACTTTGCAACCTTTCAATGTGGGTAGCTGTACCGTCGAAGTGTCGATGCGAGCAAGTTACGTAAACTGTGACGAAGAAATGGGGCAGCTGGAAAACTTAATTTCTTGTGCCTTTATGGCGTTGGATAGTCAGCCTCAGCAGCAGGTAGTGCCTTACCAGCAGCGCATGCAGATAAAACGCTTAGAGCAGCAAGTGAGGTTGTCAGAGTTGGCGAAAATCGACTTTCGAAACGAGTTTGAGCTCTATTTTCACCCGGTGATCCGCCATCAAGATAACCAAGTGGAGTTTGTCGAGTTACTCTTGCGCTGGCAACACCCAAAGCAAGGGGTCCTCAATGCCAATGAGTTTATTGATGATATCCGCTTAGCCGGTTTAGCGGAAGGACTGGCGGAATATGTGCTGGAGCGTGCTTGTGAACTGGCCTTGGCATTAAAAATGGAAAAGGTGAGTGTGCCCATCAGCATTAATGTGCTGGGTCCAGAGCTCCTCAGTGAACACTTTATTGACTACCTCGACCACACCATTCTCAATCACCAGCTCAGTCCAGACGCCATTATTATTGAGTGTCCGGCCAGCATGCTTGCCAATTTGTCAGACAGTGAAGTGGCCATGTTGAGACGCCTGAAAGGCATGGGAATTCGAATGTGTATAGATGGCTTCGGTGAGGCGCCATTAATTCTGGCTAAGTTGCCGGCGATGAAATTCGATTACGTTAAGTTGTCTCGCAGTATGACCAATGAGCCAGAAAAGTTAGGGCATACAAAGGCGCTGGTTAAAGGCATTGTCGAGATGCATCAGCAAAAGCACTGCATGGTGATCGGCGAAGGGGTTGAGACACAAAGCCAATTAGACTTTGTTAAAAGCCTTGGCACCATTGCAGCGCAAGGCTTCTATTTTATTCGCCCGCAAAATAGTAATATTCTGATTAGCTGGGTTAAGCAGTGGCGTTTGTCACACCCAAGCTAGCCCAGTTTTGCGCTGAGATAAGCGTTTACAAGATTTGCCAATACTTGGCCGCAATGCTCTATGCCAACGGCTTCTCCGTGTGGGTGCCTGCTTGGCGCGGCTTCGCACAGGTGCAGATATTTACTATTTTTATGTTGGCTGGCTAAATACACAAAGTGCTCCGCATCGGCGGCACTAAAGCCTTGATAGGTGAGGGCGCTGGCGGGCATTGCGGTGATGGCGTCAACATCTAACTCAACGCCAAGTCCGGTCGTTGCATGGTAAGATGCTAGGGCTGCGGTTACGGCTTCGGTGAGACTTTTAACGCGGCGAACATAGATGTCTTGATAGCTAGTAAAGCCAAAACCGGCGTCTTGCAAGCGAGTCAGGATTGCTTGGTTATTTTTTTGTTCATGCAAACCAATGATATGGTAATCCGCGAGGCTACCAGCCTGATGGGCGTAACTAAAGCCATTGCCACTGTGGCGGCCTTCACATGCCCTAAAGTCGGCATGGGGATCAAAGTTTAGCGCTGCGAGCGGGGATTGTGTGGCTTGGAAGTAGCCTTGTAGAAGACCATATGCATTGTTGTGGCCACCACCAATAACAATGGGCTCAAGCCCTGCTGCAAAGATGGCCGCAAATACCGCAATCACGCGTTGGTCTATGCTGGCACATAACTGCCGTAAACGCTGCAATTGCTGGGGCTGAGTATTGTCCAGCGAGATTGCTTCAGCATTGATATCGCCGAGTTCAACTTCGCCCAGCAACAGTACCTTTTTGGCACTGAGGAATTGGTTTTCAGGCTGGTTTAAAAAGCGCTTTAAAAACGCCTGCCAGCCTAACTCTGAACCGCCTTTACCACAGTTGGCCCGCGGTCCAATATCTTCTGGAATACCGACTAAAACGTAGCGTATACCAAACGCGGCGGCATCTTTTAAGGCTTCGAGAAAGTTATCCTGAGATTGCAAAAAGCTGATACTTTGCCAAAGCCGAGTTTCGCCATCGCGGCTGACGGTCAACTCGCTAATGGCGTGCTCATCATAAATTTTGACTGCTGAATTCATGACTGCTCTCTAGCTTAAAGGTCGTCGCCATCTTCTTCGAGTAATAACTCTTCGGCAGAGATAATAATGCCGGTGGAATCAGCGTAAATAAAGTCATCATCATAAAACGACACGCCAGCGAAGTTAACCGGAACGCCTACCTCACCACTGCCACTACTGTCTGCGGCAACGGGAATGGAGGCAATCGCTTGGATCCCAAGATCACACTCTTCTAGTTCATCGACGTGCCTTACGGCTCCGTATACCACGATACCTTGCCAGTTGTTTTCAACCGCCAATTCTGCAAGATCGATATCAATTAAAGCGCGACGCGTTGAACCACCACCATCAATTAGTAACACGCGACCAGTACCATCTTGCTGCAGTACATCTTGGATTTGCTCATTATTTTCAAAGCATTTTAGCGTTGTTATACGGCCAGAAAAGGAGCTTTGGCCGCCAAAATTGATGAACATTGGCTCAAGCACATCAACCACATCTGCGAAATGGTCACAAAGATCCGAAGTGCTGTATTCCATATTAAATCCTCGAGTATTGGTTATGACTACTCAGTATACTCTCATACTTGTGCTTAGCAATGCTTTGATTCAACTTACATATTTGTGTCTTAAAAGTGTCACCCATTTGTTATTTAGCTCTTCTATGCTGAAACGGATATTAGCAGATCAGGCGCGCGATAATGGTAAAAGCAAAATTAGCTCAGCTCGATACAGCGCTTTACTTTGCGGTATTTCGACCGCAGCCAAAAAATTGGTGTCGACTTGCTGCACTGGCGCTGTCGAAAAGTGGCAATGGTGGTCTTTATGTGTTGGTTGCTTTAGGTTGTGCCTTATTTTTAGAGCAACTGGGAAGGCAATTTGCACTTACTGCAATATTAGCATTTGCCATTGAACGACCACTGTACTTTTACTTTAAGAACCGCTTTGCGCGGTTGCGCCCTTGCGACTGTTTTGCGGTAAAAGCACTGCTAAAGCCCAGCGATAAATTTAGTTTACCTTCTGGTCACAGTGCCGGCGCCTGGCTGTTTGCCACCTGTTTAATGGAGCAAATACCGAGTTTATCTTTGCCATTAATACTTTGGGCGTGTGGCGTGTCGTTATCGCGCGTAATTGTTGGCGTGCACTACCCACTGGATGTGGTGTTAGGTGGCGCTATGGGCAGTGCATGTGCAGTACTGGCGATCATCATAATAGGAAGCCTATGAAGATTTTATATGGGGTACAAGGAACGGGAAATGGCCACACTACCCGTGCTCGAGTAATGGCAAAAAGCTTTCGTGAAAAAGGCATTAAGGTCGACTACTTTTTTTCTGGGCGGCCTAACGATAACTACTTCGACATGCAAGCATTTGGCGATTACCGCAGTTGTCGGGGGTTGTCATTTGTTACTGAACATGGCCAGCTCAATAAAATGGCAACGCTTAAATCCCTGCGCTTAGGCGAGTTTGCTCGTGATATTAAAAGCTTGGACGTCTCAGACTATGACGTCATATTTAACGACTTTGAGCCGGTGACGGCGTGGGCTGGCAAGCTGGCGAAGGTTCCTGTTATCGCCATGAGTCATCAAGCTTCTTACCTGTTCAACCCTGTACCGCAACATGCCGTGTATTCATGGCATCGAACATTAATCCGTTATTTTGCCCCAGCCAATATTCACCTTGGGGTGCACTGGCATCCGTATCACCGCAACATCATTCCACCGTTTATCCCTTATCAGCCTGAGCAAGAGCTCAGCGCTTGTGTCGCCAATAAGGTCTTAGTGTATTTACCGTTTGAAGATCTTGCTAGTATCATCGAGCTATTAAAGGACTTTCCCGACAAAGAATTTTATTGCTACCACCCCCAGGCTTCTGATCGCTCTATTCAGCATATTCACCTGCGCAAGCCTAGTCGTACTGGCTTTATGCAGGATTTAAAAAACACCTCAGGGGTGGTCGCCAATGCTGGGTTTGAGTTATCGAGCGAAGCGTTGAAGCTGGGCAAAAAATTGTTGTTAAAGCCGTTAGATGGCCAATTCGAACAGCAAAATAACGCACAAACTCTGGCCCAGCTGGGTTATGCCCAAGTGATGAATTATCTCAATGCCAGTGCGTTAGAAGAGTGGCTTAGCAGTGCTGCTAAGCATACTGTCTACTTTCCTTCCGATCCGGGTGACTTAATTGATTGGTTGTTAGCTGGCAACTGGCATGAGGTGGAGCATTTACACAAAAAGTTGTGGTGCAACGTTACCGATATGTATACCAATGCGGCCTAAATCATATTAATTGTAATAACTAGCAAATTCGAAGGGGTTCAAGTAGGCAAGCTGGTGCGCTCTCGTCTATACTCGAGGAACTAGGTTAGTATTAAAGGTAAGCCAATGGCGCTATTAGAAAACTTGACTATAAAACGTCGCTTGCAAGTGAATGCATTGGTGGTAGGGATTGCCTTAGTTGTTATGTTAATCATGATCATGTATGAAGCTCGGACCATGCTGAAGCTGAACGAAGCCATTCAGCAAGCAGAGGAGGTGGCTATACATGAGCTCAGTATGCGAAAGCATGAAAAAAACTTTCTGTTTTATAAAGAAGAGTCGAGCTTGTCTGGCCATGAGTCTGAGTACAAATTGCTGCAGCAAAAACTCGGTTCGTTAAAACAAATCTTTGCTGGGTTTGGTATCAACCTAGGGAAAATTAATGAGTTTGAACGCCTAGTAGACACCTATCATGGCGATTTTCAAACCGTTGTTGAGCTACAAAAAAACATTGGTCTTCACCCTAAAGACGCCCTCTATGGCGAGCTTAGAGGAGCGGTGCATCAGGTAGAGACATTACTGAAAGAAAAAGAAAACTATCAGCTGTTGGCTACTATGCTGCAGTTACGTCGCGCTGAAAAAGATTTTATGCTGCGTCTGGACCCTAAGTACTTAGGGCGGTTTGATGATTTGATTGCACGATTTGAACAGGAAATTCGCAGTACTGGTTTTGACAACCAATATCAGTCGCAGCTATTACAATACCTTAGTACCTATCAGAACAAGTTCAGAGCACTGGTCCGCGCCCAAGAAGCATTAGGTTTTGATTTACAAAGCGGTGCCCTCGGCAAAATGAAAGAGAGTGTGGATAAAAGTGATGTGGTCGTGGAGCAAGTCGTTGAGCAAGCAAAAGCTGAAATCAAAGCCAACGCTGATACCACCCAAATGATTGCGTTTGCGGTGTTTATTATGGCGGGTGTGATTGTAATGGCACTGGTGCTTTCGACCAGTCGTTCTATTGTGCAACCGGTAGAGCGGGTGTATCAAACCATTGAAAAAATCCGCCGTGAAAATAACCTCAGTTTGCAAATTGAACAAAGCGGCAATGATGAAATTACCATTATGACGCGCGACTTCAACAGTTTGCTGACGGACTTCAGAGAGCTTATTGCAGATATTCACGGTGCCTTATCAACCATTAATGAGGCCACCGATCATCTTACCGAAACCACCGCACAAACCAGCACTGGCATGGCCGAGCAGCTTCATGAAGCCGATATGGTGGCAACGGCTGCCACTGAAATGCAAACCACCATTCAAGACATTTCCCATAACACCAGTGAAGCGGCGCACAAAGCGGAAACCACCAATGGTAACGCTCAGCAGGGCCGTCGTGAAGTAACGGCGACCATTGAGCATATTATGCAACTTTCTGAGTCACTAGGTGGCGCCTCGGATGTGGTGGCGCAACTGGAGCGTGACGGTGAAACCATTGGTTCGGTGTTGGATGTGATCCGTGGCATTGCAGAGCAAACCAACCTGCTGGCATTGAACGCCGCCATTGAAGCGGCCAGAGCCGGTGAGCAAGGCCGCGGCTTTGCTGTGGTGGCAGATGAGGTGCGCTCACTTGCTCAGCGTACACAAGATTCCACACAAGAAATTGAGAGTATTATTTCAACCTTGCAGCAACGCACCCGAGAGGTGGTAAATATTATGGAGCAGTGCCGTGAGCAAGGCAATGAAAGTGTTTCACAAGCAGAAAAAGCCGGTGAGCTGCTAGGTATGATCACCGAGGATGTGCAAACCATCATGGACATGAGCACCCACATTGCCACCGCGATTGATGAGCAAAACCAAGTGGCTTCTGAGGTCAATAAAAACGTGGTTAAAATTCGTGATATTGCCCAAGGTGCTTCTGAAAACGCACACTCTAACGCACAAAGCAGTGAGGAAGTGGCGGAGCAAGCGCGAGTATTACGTGATGCTATCGCCAAGTATCAAGTTTAATTAAATCAAGCAACATCAAGCCCTGCGAGAGTGGGGCTTTTTTATGGCGGATACACAGACACGAGTTAGGGTAGAAAGCGAATAGACTTTCTTCAGGTAGCAAAGCTGATTGGATAGGGGATGGAGCTCAATTGCGATTAGGGCACAAACTTGATCGGTACGCTATCTCGTTGTTGTTGGTGCTCTGCCACAGCGGCAACATACTCTTGCCAAAGCTGCTCTTGTTGCGCGGCAATGTGATGAAAATACTGCCAGCTATACAGGCCAGTGTCATGGCCATCATCGAACACTAACCGTGCGGCATAATGTCCCACCGGCTCAATTTTTGTGATAGTGACGTTTTCTTTATTTAACACTAACTGCTTTTGTTCAGGGCTGTGCCCTTGTACTTCGGCGGAAGGGGAGTGAGTGCGTAAAAATTCTGCACTAAAGTGGTGACAGCTGCCATCTTCAAAATACACATCTAACACTTTACTTACAGTGTGATAATGCAGTTTAGTGACTTGATACATTGGCGACACGCTCCAAAAAGCTAAGCGGAGCCATGCTCCGCTTATAGTGTAGTTATAAGATAAAGCGGCTTAAGTCTTCATCTTGCACTAACATATCGAGATGCTGCTCAACGTAAGCGGCATCAATGGTTAATGCTTCTCCCGCCTTTTCGCTGGCATCGAATGACGCTTCTTCCATCAGTTTTTCCATCACTGTGTGTAGACGGCGAGCACCGATATTTTCGGTCTTTTCATTAACCTGGAAAGCGGCCTCAGCAAGACGCTCAATGGCGTCGTCGGTAAAGTTAACGTCGACATTCTCGGTTTTCATTAGGGCAATTTGCTGCTCGGTGAGCGAGGCACTAGGCTCGGTTAGAATGCGCTTAAAGTCACCTGCAGTCAGGGCTTCTAATTCAACACGGATAGGTAAACGACCTTGCAGCTCTGGAATAAGATCGGACGGTTTCGCCATTTGGAATGCGCCCGAAGCAATAAACAAGATATGGTCGGTTTTCACCATACCGTGCTTAGTGTTTACCGTTGAACCTTCGATAAGAGGTAACAAATCGCGTTGCACACCCTCGCGGCTAACGTCTGGGCCAGAAGACTCGCCGCGCTTGCAGATTTTGTCGATTTCATCGACAAACACAATGCCGTTTTGCTCTACTGACTCAATCGCTTGCTCTTTAAGCTCTTCAGGATTCACAAGCTTAGCAGCTTCTTCTTCGACTAGAAGTTTAAAGGCTTCTTTGATTTTTAGCTTACGATTCTTTTTCTTATCGCCTGACATGTTTTGGAACATGCTTTGTAGCTGGTTAGTCATTTCTTCCATGCCTGGCGGTGACATGATTTCCACTTGTGGCGCAGACTCGGCAATATCAATGTCAATTTCTTTGTCGTCTAGCTGGCCTTCACGTAACTTTTTACGGAATACCTGACGAGTCGAGCTGTTGTCGTCACGTTGTGCTTCGCCCCAAGCGTCTTTTGCTGGTGGCAATAGGGCATCGAGAATACGCTCTTCAGCGGCTTCTTCTGCTCTGTGTTTGTGTTTTTTGGTTTGCTGCTCACGGGTAATTTTAAAAGAAACCTCGACTAAGTCGCGAATAATGGTTTCCACTTCTTTACCTACGTAGCCTACTTCTGTGAACTTAGTGGCTTCTACTTTGATAAAAGGAGCATTGGCGAGCTTAGCCAAGCGACGCGCAATTTCCGTTTTACCCACCCCAGTTGGGCCAATCATTAAAATGTTTTTTGGTGTTACTTCACTGCGCAGCTCCTCGTCAAGCTGCATACGGCGCCAACGATTACGCAATGCAATAGCAACGGCCTTTTTCGCTTTATCTTGACCAATAATGTGCTGGTCAAGTTCGTGGACAATTTCTCTGGGAGTCATAGCTGTCATGACGAGTCCTATTACAATTCTTCGATAGTTTGGTTGTTATTGGTAAATACGCAAATATCACCAGCGATCTTCAAGCTTTTTTCAACGATTTCTTTGGCGCTTAAATCGGTGTTTTCGATTAGCGCGGTGGCCGCTGCTTGGGCAAAGTTGCCACCACTGCCAATGGCAATCAGATCGTGCTCAGGCTGTACTACATCACCATTGCCGGTAATGATAAGCGAGGCGGTTTCGTCGGCAACGGCAAGCAGGGCTTCAAGCCGCCTTAATGCTCTATCCGTGCGCCAATCTTTGGCCATTTCCACGGCAGCCTTGGTAAGGTGGCCTTGATGCATTTCCAGCTTAGTTTCAAAGCGCTCAAAGAGGGTGAATGCGTCGGCGGTACCGCCAGCAAAACCGGCCAATACTTTGCCATTGTATAGGCGGCGTACTTTGCGTGCGTTGCCTTTCATAACTGTGTTACCAAGTGAAACTTGGCCGTCACCGCCGATAACCACTTTGTCATCGCGACGAACACTAACGATGGTAGTCATAGTGATCCTTATCTGGGCATGTTGCCCTTGTAACTTCAGATTAGTAGGAAATATGGGTTAGGGCGTAAAAATCAAGTCCAGCCCCAAATTGCGCAGCCAAATATGCCCACGCTTCTGAGCTTATTCTTGTCACTCTCAGCTAGGCGCTTAGTATCATATGGGCCAAGGCGTACGCGGAACCAAGCGCCATTGCTGCCTTCGGTACGGCGGATCTCAGCAATTAAGCCGGTAAAGGCGATTTTGGCTTTCATTTCTTCGGCTTGGCTGTGAGTTCTAAACGAACCACACTGCATTTGATAAGGGCCTTTGCTCTTAATTTCTTTCACCTCGACTTTGATTTCGTGGTTTTTAATTTCCTCGATAAATTCAGGGGGACGAGGTTTCGCCTTGGTGGGTGGCTGCGATTGCGTTGGCGTTGGGTTTTTCGCTTGTTCTACCTGCTCTGGGTCGGCATTGGTTTTAATAAACCACAGGCCATAGGCAAAGCCGGCAATCAGGATCAGCGCCGCAACTGCCGCGATAACAGGAAACTTATTCGACTTAGTCGGTTTGCCTTTGGTTTTGCCTTTCGGCGTTTTATTAATGTAGTCGTGCTGTGCCATATATAAAATTTAGTAGCTATCCATTGGATCAACATCTATGCTCCAGCGTACCTTGTTCGCAGACTCGTGCGCGGTAATGTAGCTGGCGAGTTGCGAGAGGTAATCGCGTAGCACAGTGCGTTTTTGTGCGTGTATATGTAATTGATATCTGTATTTTCCGGCAATTCGCTCAAGAGGTGCAGGAATTGGACCTAGCAATTGTATACCAGGATAGGGGCTGGCAGGAACCAAATCCGATAAAAAGCGTAATACGGTGTTTTGGTTGGTCGCTTCAGCACGAATAATGGTCAGGTGTGCAAATGGTGGCAGCATAGCCTCTTCACGCTCTTGTAAAGCATATCGCGCAAAATCCCCATAGCCATTGTTGATCAAATCTTGTAATAACGGATGCTCGGGGAAATGAGTTTGCAGTAACACAGTCCCCGCTTCTCCTGCTCGACCGGCACGCCCTGCCACTTGAGTAATAAGCTGTGCCATCTGTTCTGTGGCACGAAAGTCACAAGAATAGAGACCAGAGTCAACATCGAGAATAATCACCAGGCTGACATCGGCAAAGTGATGACCTTTTGCCAACATTTGCGTACCCACCAAGATTCGCGCTCCCCCTTGGTTGATTTCTTCTAGGGCGCTTTCAAGGCTGCCTTTACGGCGTGTTGAGTCACGGTCGATGCGCGTGATGGGGATGTCGCTAAAGCGTTCAGTTAAAAAGCTCTCCAATTGCTCAGTGCCGATCCCTGCCGGCATAATTTGTGTGCTGCCACAGTCAGGACATTGTTGTGGCACAAAGTCTTGCTCACCACAGTGGTGGCAGACCAAACGATTAAGGCTGCGATGATAGGTGGCGCTAGTCGAGCAGTGGCGGCAGGTGTTTAGCCAGCCACACTCGTGGCACATTAAGGTCGGGGCAAAGCCGCGGCGATTGAGAAACACCATCACTTGCTTGCCGCGAGCTAAGGTCTTTTCCATCCAATGTAAACTCATTGCCGAAAAGCCTCCTTGCTCGGGCTGACCTTTCATATCAACCAATTCGAACTTATTGTCTTGCTGGGTCTGAGCGCGCTTGGTTAAGCTCAATAATTGGTACTTATTGGTAATGGCTTTGTTGAGGGTATCGAGTGCCGGCGTTGCGGTGCCTAAAATAAGTGGGCATTGTTGCTGGTGGGCTCGAAAGGCTGCGAGATCCCTGGCGTGATAACGCAGTCCTTCTTGCTGTTTGAAGGAACCATCATGTTCTTCATCAACGACTATCATGCCCAAACGTTGAAACGGTAAAAAGACTGCAGAGCGAGTGCCAATCACTAAGGCGCTACTGCCTTTTTCGGCGCGCCGCCAGGTATGCATGCGCTCATTATCGGTTAAATTAGAGTGCCACAGATCAATGGGAATGTTCTTAAAGCGCTTCTTAAAGCGGTTAACGGTTTGCGGAGTTAGGCCGATTTCTGGCACTAAGATCAGCGCCTGCTGACCGGCTGCTAAGATTTGCTCTAAACATTGTAAATAAACCTCAGTTTTACCACTGCCGGTTACCCCCTCGATTAAAAACGTGCGATATCCCTGTTGGGCATTAATGGCACTGCAAATGGTGGCTTGCTGATCATTTAAGCGTGGCTTTTTATCCAGTTCTAGGGGTTGCTGAGACCAATTACATTCATGTTCAATATATTGTTCAATAAGCCCTTTTTGTTCTAGACCCTTAATGGTTTGCTGGGCAAAACCTAACGCTTTGAGCTCACTTAACTTGATGGCTCCCCCTTCGTGCAACTGCGACAATAAGGCTTGCTGCTTCTTGGAGCGTAACGTCGGTAACGCTTGGCCTTTTTCCGATAAGCTCAGCAGGGGAATTTGCGTTTTATCTGGATTACCACCATCACGTAGCACCGCCGGTAGTGCGGTGAATAGAGTGTCACCGATAGGATGGCAATAGTATTGTGCCACGAAGCGCAGGAATTGCAGTTGCTGGGTGTTAAAAACAGGGTGGGTGTCTAATACACTTAACACGGCTTTTAGTTTTGCTTCTGGTACATCGGTGTGATTTTTCTTTTGTAGCGCTATGGCAGTGCATTTACGGTTAGCAAAATTGACGCTGACACGCATACCGGGCTCTACTTGCAGGTGCGGCTCTAATAGGTAATCAAAAGTGCGGTGCAATGGCAACTTAATAGCAACTTCAAGAATGAGCATAACAACTCCGTGTGACTAGCGCAGTGATGCAGTATATACCGAAGCAAAATAGAAGTGAAAACTTCGCCGGTGTGATAATAAAAAAAGCCAAAATATTGCTTGTAGAATGTTCAGTTAAACACTAAAATACGCGTCCACAATTTTTGTATAACTACGTATGGTGCCAAGCTTCGGGTTTGGAGAGCGATACGGCCTAATTAGAGGTTGCTATGAAAGAAGGTATTCATCCTAAGTACGAGACGATCACTGCATCGTGTTCATGCGGTAACAAGTTCGAAACTCGTTCTACGCTATGTAAAGACATTCACCTAGACGTTTGTTCTGCTTGTCACCCGTTCTACACAGGTAAGCAGAAGATCCTAGATACAGGTGGCCGTGTTGATCGCTTTAACAAGCGTTTCGGTGCACTTAGCAGCAAGAAGTAATCTTGCCTGTCTAGTCGGAAAAAGCACCTTCGGGTGCTTTTTTTGTGCCTATCTCTTTTTGCCTGCGGTCGTTTTCACGACGAAACTTCATCCCTCTTCACGACAAAAAACCTACTTTGGCAGCAATTCTTTACTAATTAATTGAATTAGAGTTTTAGCTCTATTCTCGAGCTAAATAACGAATATTTCCTTGGCTTGATTGTGAATTTGCCGAGAGCTTATATATTTATGAATACTGCAGCTATGAAAGTAGAGTTTATAAGTTTTGCAATATGGCGGTTAAATTTTAAGAAATTAAGGTTAAAAGCCGTAAAAATAAGTTTTCTTTGCCGAAATAGAAATGTCTTAATGACTGCTGGGTTTTTCATCTTTTATGCATGGATTTGCAGCCGACATCGATGAAAATAACAGGGTCATGATGTGAAAAATTTCTTAAAAGTGCGGTCATCTTCTGAGAAAAGTCGGTGAAGTATCGCTGCCAGTGGATAGACCTGATTTTACTTGAATAATCAAGAGAACTCGGTATCGTGTGATCACGGTCGATTAACTATATGTCCTATTGACAAGGCTTCTTTGCAGCGTCGTCGTGCATATAGTTAATCGCACTGTATTGGGCCAATAGGTTGTCTTGCTCCAATGCGTAAAATGCGAACATTTACCACACTCTCACATTAAATTCGTAGGAAAATATCGCGCCATGACAGACTTTCGTCAACAAGCTTTAGATTATCACGCAGAACCCGTTCCAGGTAAAATCAGTGTTGAGCTGACTAAACCAGCAGAGACCGTCAAAGACTTAGCCTTGGCTTATAGTCCAGGGGTAGCAGAGCCAGTCCGTGAGATTGCAGCTGATCCTGCGAATGCCTATCGCTACACCGGTAAAGGCAATATGGTTGCGGTGATCAGTAATGGTACTGCGATTCTTGGTTTAGGTAATCTTGGGCCGTTGGCCTCTAAACCGGTGATGGAAGGTAAGGCTCTGTTGTTTAAGCGCTTTGCGGGTCTTGATTCCATCGATATTGAAGTAAAACATAACACCACCGAAGACTTTATCAATACGGTTGCCAATATTGCTGACACTTTTGGCGGCATTAACCTAGAAGACATTAAGGCGCCAGAGTGTTTTGAAATCGAACAAGCCTTGATTGAACGCTGTGAAGTACCTATTTTCCATGACGATCAACACGGTACTGCAATCGTTACCGCCGCTGGCATGCTCAATGCGTTAGAAGTGCAAGGCAAAGATATTCACGATGCCATTATTGTGTGCTTAGGTGCCGGTGCTGCGGCTATCGCTTGTATGGAACTGCTGATTAAGTGTGGTGCCCAGCGAGAGCATATTTATATGCTGGATAGAAAAGGCGTTATTCACACACGTCGTGATGACTTAAACGAATACAAGAAGCTGTTTGCCAATAACACCGATAAGCGCACTCTTCAGGATGTGATTGCCGAAGCCGATGTGTTTGTTGGTGTATCAGGCCCAGATTTATTATCGCCTGAAAACCTTAAACTAATGGCTGACAAGCCAGTGGTATTTGCCTGCTCCAACCCAGATCCTGAAATTAATCCGGATTTAGCCAATGCCACACGAGATGACTTAATCATGGCCACTGGACGCTCAGATTATCCTAACCAGGTAAACAACGTATTGTGCTTCCCATTTATTTTCCGTGGTGCTTTGGATGTGCGTGCTACCGCCATTAATGATGAAATGAAAATTGCCGCGGTGGAAGCAATTCGTAGTATTGCCAAAGAGCCGGTCCCTGCTGAGGTGTTGAAGGCTGCTGACGTGGACAGTTTGGAGTTTGGTTGTGACTACATTATTCCAAAACCCATGGATCCACGTTTATTACCGCGTATTGCCAGAGCTGTGGCGGAAGCGGCTGTGGAGTCAGGTGTAGCACAAATTGATATGCCTGAAGACTACATGAAGTAACGAATAGTATGTAAATAGAAATAAAAAAGCCTCTAATATAGAGGCTTTTTTATTTCTGAGCGTGATACCAATTCGCTTAAATTGGCATTACTCCTCATTGATCTCAGGTATTTCCAAGCCGCGCTCCGCCATGATCTCTCTGACTTCTAGCGGGATCCTTTCCGGATTGTCTTTGCGCAGATCTTCATCACTGGGCAGAGGTTGCCCTGTAAATGCATGTAGAAATGCTTCACAAAGCAGCTCGCTATTGGTGGCATGACGTAAGTTTTGCACCTGGCGGCGCGTTCTTTCATCAGTCAACACTTTTAGCACATTCAAAGGAATGCTCACTGTGATCTTTTTAACTTGTTCTGCTTTTTTACCGTGTTCTGCATATGGGTGAATATATTCACCATTCCATTTTGCCATAATCGTGTACTTGCCTCAGTTACATCAATGCCAATATGACTGGGTTCTGAACTGCATTATCCACAACTTAAAAGTGTTAGGTAAACTTCTGACGGTCAAGTCTTAACCTACTTCAGCCTGATGAATAAAGTAATCCGCTATAGCGAGATCGTAAGATCCCTGCCATAGTTTTCAATAACTCAGTCGTATTAGCAGCGCCTAAAGTGGCGAAATTTTATCGGTTTAAAAAAGATAGTCAAATACTAGTTACTTAGCCATTTAGAAGGATAAATGTTTTGACTTCTAGTTTTATATAAACTAACCTTTTGGACGTCTAAACATCCAAATATCTAGGTGACCCTATGAGTCAGAGTAACAAATCAACGGTGACAGTGCGTCACGGCATAGAAGCGGACCAAGCACATGGTGCGGTGGTACCGCCACTTTATCTCTCTACGACCTATTCGTTTGCCGACTTTGATACCAAACGTGACTATGACTATGGCCGTAGTGGTAATTTTAACCGTGACGTGTTGGCAGAGGCGCTCACTGAACTTGAAGGCGGCGCGCGAGGTGTTATTACCGCCACCGGAATGGCAGCAGTGCATCTGGTCACGCAACTGTTAAATCACGATGATACCTTAGTGATCCCCCATGATTGCTATGGTGGCAGCTACCGTCTATTTACCTCATTAGCTAAGCGTGGCTTGCTGAACCTAGAAGTATTGGATCTTACCCAGCCAGACAACCTCAACAAGTTAGCAGAAATAAAGCCAAAACTGGTTTGGATTGAGACACCCAGTAACCCTATTTTAAGGCTGACCGATATCGAGGCAGTGGTAGCAGCGGCACATGCTGTTGGTGCATTAGTGGCGGCGGACAACACCTTTTTATCCCCAGCACTGCAAAACCCAATTACTTTCGGTGTCGACATTGTTGTGCACTCCACCACTAAGTACATTAATGGTCACTCGGATGTGGTCGGTGGTGCGGTTATCGCTCGCACCCAAGAGCTGGGCGATGAGCTGGCATGGTGGGCCAATAATATTGGTATTACCGGTGCGCCCTTTGATAGCTATTTGACCCTTAGAGGGCTGAGAACCCTTAACGTCCGGCTGCGCCAGCATCAAGAAAACGCTCAAGCCATTGCAGAATACCTTGCGGCTTCACCCCATGTAAGCCAAGTTTATTATCCTGGTTTAGCGAGCCATCCACAGCATGAATTGGCGAAAAAGCAGCAGCTCGGCTTTGGTGGCATGGTGAGTTTTAACATTAAAGGCAATCTAGATACCGCTGCGCGTTTTTTAACTTCGTTGCAGCAATTCTCCTTGGCAGAATCATTAGGGGGCGTAGAAAGCCTAATCTGTCACCCAGCCACTATGACCCATGCCGGCATGGATCCACAAGCACGACTTGAAGCTGGCGTAGGTGATACCTTGATACGTATTTCGGTTGGCATTGAGGACGTACGCGACCTTATCGCAGACTTAGAAGCAGGGTTTACCTGTATTTATGCCAACAAGGCGACGGATGATGCCAAATCATTCAAATTGACGCCTGCACACACAGTTTTATGGTGAGGGAATGACAAAAGTTGTACATAAATTTGGTGGCTCGAGCTTAAGTTCAGCAGAGCGCTATCAAGTCGTCGCAGGCATTGTACTAGAGCATTGCCAAGCGGGAGATTGTGTGGTCGTCTCGGCTGCCGGTAAAACCACAAATACCTTGGTTACCTTATGGCAAAGTTATCAACAGCAAGACGATCGAGCATTTAATGACATCTTACTGCAACTTGAGAACCATCAACGTGAATTAATTGATGCCTTATTCGTTGGCTCTGTTCATCAGGCGCTGTTGAGCGAGTTAAGCCAAGAGTTGCAAGCCATCACCACAGCAAGGCAGGCGCAGCAGCTGCATTACGCCAGTTTATTAGCCCATGGTGAGCTTTGGTCTGCGCGACTGTTAGCAAGGCTTATTAAGGCCAGTGGAGTTGATGCCTGCGATGTCGATGCTCGGCGCTTATTTACGCAACAAGATGGCGTATTACTGCACGCACAGAATAAAGCATCGTGTCAGGCTCAGCTTGAGAGCAACAAAATTAATGTAGTCACCGGCTTTATTGCCAGTAACAGCCACGCAGAAACGGTGACTTTAGGTCGCAATGGCAGTGATTACAGTGCAACCTTACTGGCCAGTTATATTGATGCTGAGCAGGTGGCTATTTGGACTGATACCACAGGCGTGTTTAGCACCGATCCAAGAAAAGTGGCCACGGCGGTAAAATACCAGAAAGTATGCCGCTCGCAGGCGGAGTTGCTAGCTCGTCTTGGCAACCCAGTGCTGCATGCTAAAACCCTCTCCCCACTGAAAAACACTGACATTAAATTGCAGGTGAGAAGCAGCTTTGACCCCGACACTGCAGGCACGGAAGTGGTAAAAGCCGGGTATAGCAAAGCCAAACGTTTTATCACCACGTTTGGTCAGCTCGACTTACTGCGCGTTGAAGGCTTAAAAAGCGGCGAGGTGAAGCAGCTCAGTCAGCTGATCCAACATAGTATTCACCAGTTTGACAAAGGTGGTGACGACTACTTGCTAGTACCTTCAGAGTTCAGCCATCGTGTGGTTAAAGCGCTAGACTCGCGGGTGAATATTATTGAGTCGCAGGTGCAAGGGTTTGCCTTGGTGGCACCAACACAAGATATACCAGGGTTGCATCAGCAGGCTTTAGAACTATTAGATCAACACGCCATTGTGACACGCTACACATTGCAACACAGTGACTACAGTTTAGTGTTGACCGATCAAGCCATCGACAGCGATGTGCTGGCTATCTTACATGAGCGGTTAATTAATCGTGGACGCGAGTTGGCAGTGATTATTGCTGGCCTGGGCAATGTCGGTGAGGTGTTTATTCAACAGTGTCAGCAGCAAATCGAGCGGCTCAGTGAGCATTTCGAGCTCAAGCTGGTTGCCTTGTTACGCTCTAAAGAAATGTTGTTTTGTCCCAGTGGCGTTAACCTCGAGACGTGGCAACAACAATGGCAAAATGAAGCAGTAGAGTACCACGAAGCGCAGCTCTTATCGCGGATAAAAGAGCTGGATTATGAACATAAAGTGGTGATAGATATTACCGCCAGTGAGCGTTTCAGTGATTTGTATCCGCAGCTGGTGGAACATGACTGCCACTTAATCAGTGCCAACAAATACGCCGGTACGGCAGCGCAAACATGGTATTCGGCACTGCGGCGACAACTTCAAGAGCGCAACCTGCACTGGCGATACAATACCAGTGTCGGGGCGGGACTGCCGATAAACTTTGCACTGGCGGATCTGCAAAACAGTGGCGATAAGGTAGTAAAAATAGAGGGGGTATTTTCAGGTACCTTGTCTTGGTTATGCAGTCGCTACGATGGCTCGCAGCCTTTCTCTGAATTGCTCTTGGCGGCACAAGAATTAGGCTTCACTGAGCCGGACCCACGGGAAGACTTGTCGGGTCGAGACATGCAGCGTAAATTGCTGATCCTAGCAAGGGATCTGGGCATTGATCTAGAGTTACAAGATATCCACTTAGAGGCATTGATGCCAGAGTCATTAAGCACTGGGGATTGGCAGCAGTTTTTATCTCAACGCCAGCAGCTTGATAGTTTTTATCAGCAACATTATCAGGCGGCACAGCAAAATCAGGCTGAGCTGCGTTACACCGGCTCGTTGCAAGTGCAAGCGGACGGTAGCGTGAAGGCGCAAGTGGGTATCACGCAAGTGCCTAAAGGCTCGGCTATTGCGAACCTTACTCCAGGAGATAATATTTTTGTGATTCATAGTCAGTGGTATCAGGATAACCCGCTGGTTATTCAAGGTCCTGGAGCGGGCAAAGAAGTTACCGCTGCGGGGATCCACTCTGACTTATTCTGGTTAGCGCAAAATTTAAAATAACTATCCCAAATAAAAAAGCCGATACATTCTGAAGGGTAGTGTTTAGAAATCTGTGTCATTTCACTAGAATATACAAAAGAGGAATGA
>NZ_JBLWMW010000047.1:0-29471 GCF_048515945.1 Pseudoalteromonas 'SMAR' | reverse complement strand
GATTCGAACCTTCGACCGACGCCTTAGAAGGGCGTTGCTCTATCCAGCTGAGCTAAGGGCGCAAACTCGAGTAAACATCTAGATGCTACTAAATCTTATTTTAAAAAAGTGGTCGGCGATGCAGGATTTGAACCTGCGACCCCTTGGACCCAAACCAAGTGCGCTACCAAACTGCGCTAATCGCCGACATTGACCTTGAGAACCATAAAGCGCTGTTTCGCTTTGTCCTCGTTGGCAACGGGGTGCATAATAGTGATTTGCCCTTAGCAGGTCAAATATTTTTTTTAGTTTTTGTTTCAACTGCCTAATTTTACCCCAAATTGTTGATAAAACAGCTGACTTAGTTAAATTTCAGCCACAATTGGCCATTGTTATAAGTAAATCTTGCGCTTTTTGGCACAGCTTGCTTGGCTGCTGGGCGGTTTTTTGCGAAAATAGCGGGCAAATGTCCTCCTTTCATGCCGAAACGAGGCAAAATTAACAAGAGCAACCCCACTTTATTTCTGTTTTACTCTGCAATATACGCCAAATGCGTGTTTTGCTTGTAATGTGGAATTTAAAGGCTCTATTATCGTTCAAGTTTTTTATCCTTAATATAGGTCAATCATGACGGCAAACATCATTGATGGCAAAGCTATCGCGAAACAAGTTCGTTCTACTGTGGCAAAGCGTGTTGAACAAAGACTAGCTAATGGCTTGAGAGCCCCAGGCTTAGCTGTAGTGCTAGTTGGACAAGATCCTGCCAGCCAGGTTTATGTAGGTTCTAAACGCAAGGCTTGTGAAGAAGTCGGCTTTGTCTCTAAGTCATTTGACTTACCAGGCGACACCAGCGAGGCGCAATTACTGGATTTAGTCGACCAACTAAATGGTGACCCTGAGGTGGATGGCATCTTAGTACAGCTTCCTCTACCTGAAGGCCTCGATGCCGAGAAGGTACTGGAACGCATTGACCCGCATAAAGACGTGGATGGTTTCCATCCTTACAATGTTGGGCGCTTAGCACAAAGAATGCCTTCCCTCCGTCCTTGCACACCTAAAGGTATTATCACTTTATTAGACTCTACTGGTGTTCGTTATAAGGGCATGCACGCGGTCGTGGTTGGCGCCTCTAATATTGTTGGTCGCCCAATGTCGCTGGAGCTACTGTTAGCCGGGTGCACCACTACCGTGTGTCATAAATTCACTAAAGACCTCGAAGCCCATGTTCGTCGCGCCGATCTTATTGTGGTTGCGGTAGGCAAGCCTGAGTTCATTCCTGGCAGCTGGGTTAAAGAAGGCGCTATCGTTATCGATGTCGGTATTAACCGTTTAGAGTCTGGCAAGTTGGTTGGTGACGTGCAATACGATGTAGCTGAGCAAAATGCGAGCTTTATTACCCCAGTGCCTGGCGGTGTCGGCCCAATGACAGTAGCCAGCTTAATTGAAAACACCCTAGAAGCGTGTGAAAAATACCACAGCTAATACGCAGTTGGGTGTCAAAGACGACACCCGCCACTCGGCTTTTTCTCATCTTTAAAATACAACGCCGCGGCTAAATCACATATTTAGCCGCGGCGTTTTTATACCTAATAAGCTATTAAATACTGCCAGGGATAGGCTTGGTTGCAAGCTCAACCCCATGGTTTTGCCCACGGTGGCGCAACAAATGATCCATTAAGGTGATCGCCAGCATGGCCTCTGCAATGGGAATAGCACGAATGCCAACGCACGGATCGTGACGGCCTTTGGTCACCACTTCTTGCGGTTGGTTATGCACGTCAATGCTCTGCCCCGGGATTGAAATACTCGAGGTCGGTTTTAGTGCAATTGAGGCAATGATATCTTGACCGGTGGAAATGCCAGCTAATACTCCGCCAGCATGGTTAGAGGTAAACCCTTCTGGGGTTAATTCATCGCGATGCTCAGAGCCTTTTTGCTCGACCACATCAAAGCCATCACCAATTTCGACGCCTTTCACCGCGTTAATGCTCATTAAAGAATGGGCGATTTCGGCATCAAGACGATCAAATACGGGTTCCCCTAGTCCCACTGGGACATTCTTTGCGACCACTTTCACTTTGGCGCCAACCGAGTCCCCGGCTTTTTTAAGCGCGCGCATGTACTCGTCTAATGCTTCAAGTTTTGACTCATCGGGAAAGAAAAATGGGTTCGTTTCGACGGCTTGCCAATCGTATGTTTCTGCGGCGATGGGACCCAGTTGCGATAAACAAGCCTGAACGCTAATACCATGGACTTGTTTGAGGTATTTTTTTGCAATGGCACCCGCAGCCACTCGAATTGCGGTTTCTCTGGCGGAAGAGCGCCCGCCTCCACGGTAATCACGAAAGCCGTATTTATGCCAGTAGGTGTAGTCACCATGGCCTGGACGGAACAGCTCTTTAATGTTGGAGTAATCTTTAGAGCGCTGATCGGTGTTTTCGATTAAAAGTCCGATACTGGTACCGGTTGTTTTGCCCTCAAAAACCCCTGATAGAATTTTGATTTCATCGCCTTCGCGACGTTGTGTGGTGTAGCGGCTTTGCCCGGGCTTACGTCGGTCTAAGTCAACTTGTAAGTCGGCTTCACTCAATTCCAGCCCAGGGGGCACACCATCGACAACGCCACCAAGCGCCGTACCATGGCTCTCGCCAAAGGTCGAGACCTTAAATAATTGGCCAATGCTATTGCCTGCCATTGTTTTTCCTCATTCCAAAAAAATACAATAGTAGGCAAACGCCTACTATTAATCTGCGAAGTATTCTTGTAGCTGTTGTTTTGATACCACAAAAACGCCTAGGCCGCCATGCTCAAACTCCAGCCAAGTCAATGGGGCACCAGGGAATTGCTGCTCCATATGTACCATAGAATTACCAACTTCGACAAATAACAAACCGTCATCCGTTAAATAATCTGCCGCTTGTTGTAGCAAGGCTCTGGTCACATCGAGGCCGTCTTCTCCAGACGCCAAACCCAGCTCCGGCTCGTGATGAAATTCATCGGGTAAGTCGGCCATGTCTTCAGCATCAACATAAGGAGGGTTGGCTACAATCAAATCGTATTTTTGCCCTGTGACACCACTGAAAACGTCTGACTGTATGGCAAATACTCGGTCTTGCATCATGTGCTGGTTAATATTGAAATCCGCCACTTCTAGCGCTTCAAAAGAGATGTCTACGGCATCCACCTGAGCTCGCTCAAACGCCTTAGCTAAGGCAATAGCAATACAGCCTGAGCCAGTACACATGTCCAAAATGCGAGTTACCTTGCTTGGCGACGCAACCCAAGGAGCAAAGTGCTTGGCTATCAATTCGGCAAACGGCGAACGCGGCACCAATACGCGTTCATCAACATAAAAAGGCATGCCAGCAAACCAAGCTTGATTGGTTAAGTAAGCCACAGGAGTGCGCTGCTCTATACGTGCTTTAATAAACTCAATCAGGGTGTTTTTTTCTGTTTGAGTAAGCCGGGCTTGCATGATCTCTTTGGGTGCATCTATTGGCATGTGTAATACCGGTAGCACTAAACTAACGGCTTCGTCCCACGGGTTATCGGTGCCATGACCAAAGAAAACGTCATTACTGACAAACTGACTCGCGGTCCACCTCACCCAGTCTTGGATGGTATGAAGATCTTGCATTGCCTCATCGGCCGTTTCTGCACTGATCAGCGGCTGTGACATCTGTGTCATAGTGATTCTCTGCTATCAAACAATATTGCGTCATTGTAGCGTTTTTTAAGCTAGGTTTTTACGCTTTTTTTATTTAAAATAGCCCGATGAGTAAAGAATCCCAACATAATCCTGAGCACAGCGACGATTTCGCCATGTTCCGCGAGTCTCTCGCGGGGGTCAAGCCGCTGAAGCAAGATCAGGTGCAACTTAAACAAGCGAAGAAAAAGCCCAGTGTTGAGCTCAAGCAGCAAGCTAAGCAACAGCAATCTGAGTTTTACTTTTCCGATGAGTACATTCCAGACATCGATACCGCTGGCACCGTTAATTATGTAAAGCCTGGTGCCGATCGCTACTTGGCAAAACAACTGCGCCGTGGTGACTATGCCCCAGAGCTGATTTTAGACTTGCACGGTCTCAACAAAGAAACGGTAAAACAAGAGCTTGCTGCGCTGGTTCATGCCTGCAAAAAGCAACATATTTATTGCGCTTGCGTGGTTCACGGCGTCAGTGGCGGCACCTTAAAGCATAAAGTACCGCAGTATTTAGTACAGCACCCTGATGTCTTAGCAATGCACCAGGCACCGCTTGAATACGGTGGCCGCGGGGCTTTACTTATTCTTATCGACTTACCAGAAGACCCCAGCTTTGGCCGCTAACCCGGCCAACATAAGCGTCATTTTAAAAACCACTTATAAATATTTATACCGCATTGGTATGCACCACTTTTGAAGCCACAACCACACTCCCCTATTGCGCCACAATGATTGGCCTAGTTACTTTATCCCACAGCTCTTAACGTAATACTGAATATTCGCTTAACCAAAATAGCTACTTTTTAGCTTAATCACTAATTCAGGCTGGTTAATTTCACTAACTAGGTTTACCCCTCTCCCTCGCAGAGAATATCTTTCTGTTTAATTTCAATAAATTAAAAAATATCTCGTGATTGGCACAACCTTTGTAATAGTTACTGCGACTAACAAATTAAAGGAAACGAATCATGAACACTTTAGCGAAACTAACAATGACCACAGTAATCCTAACAGCCAGCATGAGTGCCAGTGCTAACGAAGTGAACACCTCTGTACTTTCGGAAGTAAAAGCCAAGGTCTCTGAGGCCATTGCAGAAACAGTTCGCAGCAACCTAGAAGAGCTTAAACTCGATACTAAGGCAGCTGTGAAATCAGCATTCACCAACGAACAAAAAGTAGCAGTGAAGAAGGAAGATGATAATGGTTAATGAATTAACGTTTATGAGTCTATTGGCCACCCCCGTGATCAGTTTAATTGCTGCTTATGTGAGCATCCAACTCATCAAATCGTTAGGGCAACTCGTTAACATGCACTAGTGTCACCTTCGCTAAAGTAGGCAAGGTTGCCTAGTAGTCAAAGATTACCCTGATTGTCGGCGTGAAGTTGACAAAAAACCCGCCAATTGGCGGGTTTTGTTTATTCAGTCACTTAGGTGATGTGAATTATAGTGAACCTTCGTTCTCAGATAGGAACTTAGCAACGCCTTCTGGGCTTGCGTCCATACCTGCTTTACCTTCAGTCCAACCAGCAGGACATACTTCACCGTGCTCTTCGTGGAATGCTAGTGCGTCAACCATGCGAAGCATTTCGTCGATGTTACGACCTAGTGGAAGGTCATTCACTACTTGGTGACGAACATCGCCTTCAGCGTCGATTAGGAATGAACCACGGAAAGCAACGCCAGCTTCTGGGTGCTCTACGTCGTACGCTTGACAGATTTCGTGTTTAACGTCAGCAACTAGATCGTATTTAACTGGGCCAATACCACCTTCGTTTACTGGAGTGTTACGCCAAGCGTTGTGTGAGAACTGAGAATCGATTGATACACCGATAACCTCAACGCCACGCTTTTGGAACTCTTCATAACGCTTATCAAATGCAATTAGCTCTGAAGGACAAACGAACGTGAAGTCTAGTGGGTAAAAGAAAATAACCGCTTTTTTACCTTTAATACGCTCGTGCAGGTTGTAGCTGTCTACGATTTCACCGTTACCAAGTACTGCTGCTGCTGTAAAGTCTGGTGCCTTGCGGCCTACTAATACACCCATTTTTATCTCCAATAGTTAGGTTTATTTCCAATCTTGTTTTATGTTTATAAAAGACACAAAACATTGATGTTCAAGATATGGTGATACTGGCTATAAAATACAACCCTGAAAAAGCATCTTTCCAGTGTAAATTTCACCAGTGCAAAAACTGCGGTTAGTTTATTGGGCTAGCGCGGTAATTAACAATCGAATTAAGCGATAGCACTAATCTATATTTTCGATGGTGATAGTTGCGGTTGCTTTGAGGATCAAAAAAGGCTTCCTGAAGAAGCCTTTTTTAAGGTGTTTAATCCATGATGTCTTCGGGCATATCGCCACGAATTTGTTGCCAGATTTCACCTGACTGATGACCGTATTTACGCATCAAGGAAATGGCACCATCGTGCTCACGATTTTCTGCCAATGCCGTTAAGTCGATGTAAAACTGCCGTGCCAACTCTCGCGTTCTTGGATCTGAGAAATAATGGCAACCAATTTTCGAATACAGACCGCGAAAACCGTTTAAAATAAGCACATAAATTTTATTTTGCCCGGCTCCAGCCAGTTCATGGTGAACTTGGTAGTCGTAATCAGCAAACGCTTCCGCGGTGTCTTCTAGCTCTGCGTGTTTAGATAAAATATCAATCACGCGCTGTGGGTTTAGCTTAATCGCTGCACGGGTATAAATAGCACTGATGTTAGTGCGAGCTGATAACAGCTGATCGGTAAGCTCTGGCATTTTATCTTCATCTAACCGTGCCAATGCTTCCAAAATGTTCAGCCCGGAAGTTTCCCAGAAGTTATTCACTCGGGTAGGCTTACCATGTTGAATGGTTAACCAGCCGTCACGCGCTAAACGCTGTAGCACTTCACGTAGGGTCGTTCTGGTTACACCGATGAGTTCAGAAAGCTCGCGCTCAGCAGGTAGGATAGATCCCGGAGGGAATTCGCCGTTCCAAATTGACTCAACAATATATTCTTCAGCAAATCCAGCTGGGCTCTTGGCTTTGAAAATTCTCATCTCACACCACTTTATTATTACATCAATGCCTTTATTGGCAGTTTGTGCTTGTTAATCCACTGATTGTACCAGATGAAGCTCAACTAACAAGCCACAAATCCACTCAGTGCAAGAATGATCACACACATTATAGGTAAGACTATTACACCCCGTAAGGTTGTACCTACTCCTATAAAGGGGGTTTGAATAGTGAAGAACCATTTATCTTTATAGGTTAATGACAATTTAGCAATAAGTGGTTGAGCCTCACTGTTTCAATATGCTGGGAGAGGCAAGAACTGAATCCATTTAGAGCGAGACCGCAATAACCTTACTCTACTGCAACAATTCGCTTTAGTTGAGCTTGGTGGCCGCTTATGTGCCAATTTGAGCTATTAAGGTATTCCATTAAAGACTGATAAAGCCAACATAACTGAGGCTGAACCTAACTCCTATTTGGACTGAAATGAGTTACAGATGAAGGAAAGCTGAGTGCCAGAAGCAGGCTATTGTAGCTTTCCAATAGCGGGCACAGACATGTGGGGCATAATGGCGCAGCCGCCCCACGTGTATGCGTCCCAGCGAACGAAGTGAGTGAGTTGATTGGCTTGTTAGTTCGCATTTTTGCTGATTTCCCAATCCAAGGCTAAAAAAAACAAAGAAGCAATTAAACCACCAATTAAAAGCCAATATCCGAGGCTAACATTAGTATTATATTTTGCTGCTGTTGACCGGTAACTCTTTACTAACTGATTGTCGCTCACAATTTGATATACAGGGTGAAAAGTCCGAAATTCCCAGATGGCTGAATCTGAATCATTAGGGTCATACAGAACTTTTAACTTTGCACTTTCTTTGTTTAGTGCTGACTGAACGGCACTGATTGAACCTGCTACTGAGTGATAAACGAAACTTTCCCCATGTTCGTTTAATTTAAAGCGTAAAGTATCTTTATTTTTGCCTTTGGCCTCAAACCATTCTAATGTGCCAGTGACTTCCTCAAGTTCATCGTAGCTGGGAATACCATTATTAAAAGCAACGATGAATACCATCATTGCGCTGAAAAAAAGACTGGCTACTGTATTCTGACTAAGATCTTTAAACTTCATAGATGCGAACTAACGCCTTAATAAACGTCGAAAAATAGCAGGCTAAACTAAGCAAAGAATGAGCGCAAGCCTGCTGTTTTGCTTCCACGGTTTAATTAACTTGTTATAAGCCATTTATTCCAAATTGCTTCAATATTGCTGCAAATTCAGTACAACGTGTTGTCTTAGGAGTATCTGGTGTTGTATATTTTTGTTTAAGCATATCGCCAATGGCGACTCATCAACTGCCCATTTGTAGCCTTTACCTTGTAGTAATAAACATTAAGCAATACACGCGCTAAATACGCTTACAGTTAAACGGATACCCTTTAAATTTTATTCAGTCTACACATTTCCAGAAGCCAGCTTGTGGAGACTTTTCAAGTACCTCTTTAATTGCATTAATGACAGCAGCGTCTGCATAACGCCAGTCCCGCTCTCGGCGGTAATAGGTTGAGCGGCTGAGCCCTACAAATCAGCATGACTTTACAACACTCAGGCCAGCTTCAACCAAAGTGCTTACACAACTACGTCGGTCTGCTGTCACCAGCCCTTTTTTGCAAAGAGTTCCTTGATCGCATTGTTCTCTAAGCTGAGTGCCAGAAGCAGACTATGGTAGCGCCGCGCTCTGCGGCACATTTGGAGCGCAGCGGAAAACTTTTCCGGCAACAGCGCTTTGTCAAAGGGCCTTTGACTCATAATCTTGCAGCCCTCTTTAGGCTCTTATATAAAAGATTAGAGTCAGCACCAAGCTGCTTCAACTTAAATGGCTTTTTTGCATTCTTGGTTATTAGCCAAACTTCTGGTATTCGATTGCCTTTGTGGAATTCATCACTAATGACAACATCCTCAATATCGTCTAATGGAATATTTCTTTTGCTGAAAGGATATACCACCTTAATACTATTGCCAGTGATTTTGACGCCCGCTGCGGTTACTAGGTATTCATGGATGATAAAGACAATTAGAACACTCATCGCACCATAGCCCAATAGAGGATTTCCATTTTTCCCTACATACAGCCCTAATACAGAAAATCCGGTTACACAGGCCAAATAAAAAAAATGGTAAAGCGGCCCTTTAGAGAAGCTGGACTGGTCAAGATCTTTGTCTTGCGCACCAGCCTTTTCATTTAATACTTCACGGAGCATCTCAAACCCCAGTAATTGATATTCAACTCTAAGCAATTCTTTGTTGTCGGTGCCCAGCAGTTCTAGACGCTGCATATACGCTCTTTCTTTTACTTTATGGACTTTCTCCCAAGCTACTAGTCCTTTCTCTTTTCCGATGTGTATATACCAAACTCCGTCATCATTAACTGCAACGTCTGCAAATGGTAGCTTTTTTAAAGTACGCCATGTAATAATTGAAAAGAACCCAAAGACTACTGTACACATTGCCGTAGTCATGAGTGTGCCATTTGGATTTCCTTCGTTCTCGTCAGGAAGGAAAGGCAAAGCAAATCCTAACGCCAAAAATGCTATAAAAACTACTAAGCATACTTTCATTAACGTTATGTAATTTTTGTCGAGCTTGAATTCTTGCATGAGCTTCCTGCCGAACTCTAACGCCGCATTATGGTGTGAGCGGCGCTTGGCTATACTTGAGCGAAACGAAACCGCAAAGCGTTGCGAATCACTCTTAATGCTTTGTTAGATGCCAGTTCGCTGAACCTAATTTAGTAGTGATAACGACACGAAATTATGGTTATCGCTTGATCATCAACTGCGTAAACAAGCCTATTAGTGTCATCAATACGACGAGACCAAAAACCGGATAAGTTCTCTTTTAACGGCTCTGGTCTACCGATGCCCTCAAATGGAGAGCGCTTAACGTCATTGATAAGTTTGTTGATGCGCTTGAGTGTTTTTTTGTCTTGAGTTTGCCAATATAAATAGTCACCCCAAGCGTCATCAGTCCACGACAGTATACGCTGATTACTACTCATCAATTAACTCTCGTGCTGTTGTTTTACCAGCACGGTACTGAGCTATCGAACGATTTAAGTGTTCAACATTTTGGGGAGAGCGTAGTAAGTGAACTGTCTCCATAAGGCTGTTGTAGTAATCTAAAGACATAACCACAGCATCTTCAGAATCACGGCGTGTAATCACTGTTGTATCAGCGTCATTAACGACACCGTCCAAAACAGCTTTCAGACCATTTCTAGCTTCAGTAAAAGATACGATTCTCATAAGAACCTCTACATGTACATTTAATGGAACAAGTATAGTCTTCACCACTCTACTTGTACAGTAAATTGAACAGGTGATATTGATAAGGCAACTAACACCCAAATAATGGGCAAATTACAGTTGGTTAAAATAAGCGACGCAGAAGCAAAAGCCAACTGTTATTTGCCCTGGTTAATTTGCTTGTTAGCTGTATTTTTATACCCCACCTTAAGGTCTGCTATTTCTTTTGGGCAGTGCTTAAAAGCCACTTTATATAGTTCTCTAAATTCTTTTTGTTCGCTAGTGTTTGTCCCAAGTTCAAGGGTTATGTTCTCAATAACACTAGTCATTAATGATAATTCTTTAGAGATAGTATGTTCAGGATTTGCTATTTCACTATCAGGGATGTTTCTCAAACACTCTATGGCCTTGATTACAGGGGTTACGCCTTTGTTTTCTGTGGGAGCACTATTGCCATACCCCAAAAAAGAAATACTAGAAAGAAAAAACAATATCCATATTTTCATAGAAATACCCTATACAGCTAACACCCCACTTAGGGGCACAAATACGCAGGCTATAATACGGAGCGAAGCGAAGGGGGCCTGCGTGTTTGTGTCCCAACGAGCGCCAGCGAGTGACTATAGTGGTTTGTTATGCACGGGCTAATAAAGGCTCCAAATGTACCCTTGCTTCTTTGTATGCTCTTTCCAGGTGCCTATATAAATACAGCTTTTGTGACCCAAAGAAAAAACAGACATCATCGTCATACTCTGATTTAAGCTCCAGGTCACCGATTTTCATAAAGTTACATTTCCCAAATGCGGTATTAAAGCTCAAGCGCGCATTCACTTCATCATGGTTATGATTATCAGAATCTATGTGACAAACAGCATCTCTTACATACTTAATGGCATCAGAAACATCTTTCACTTTATCGGAGACGATAATGTCATCAGAAAAAGATACTGGTTTAGCGTACTTCTTGGTTTTTGCCATTAAATCTCTTATGCGTATAAGTAACTCAATAAGCGCGGACTGAAATAATGGGTTACGATCAGCCTCTGGCTGAAAGACCTTTGAAGCAAATATTTCATCGATTCGTCTAAACGAAGGTTGAATGTCAGATTGTGTATGAAAATCCATTTTATACTCCATAGCACCTAACAATTTAATATCGACCCAGCGGGTCGTTTTTCTACCATTGGCTGGGTCGTTTATCTGATTGAACCAGTTTTATCATACATCTTAACTTATTGCTAAATAATTATTTTTAGCAATACCAACTTTTAACAAAAAGTAGAAAACGTCCCATTTGCTCGTTTTCTTGACTATGGGGGCAATGCAACCAAAATGTATATATACAGATAAGAATCCAAAGGTATGATGATGAAAACGCGCTCTCCATTTTTAAATTCAATCGTAGATTACATGCTAACCAAACAATGAAAAATTTGTCTGGTGCAGTATTTTTAGTGATTTATATTTGAGCAAGTTCGACTTCCATATGTTTACAAACACTATCCCGTATTGAGGTAACCTCACGGCCTTGATCTTCGACCTTTGCTTAAGGCGGAGACAAGACAACCCCCTACTTTTTAAGTTGCAAACGAGAATAGCACCTCTGCGCTTGCTCTGATAGCAGCTGATAAAGCATAATATGGCAAAAAAAGGGCTTCCAGTTATGCAAATTTCTACCTTCCATTTATCCCGACAGTCGTGGGGATTACTTGCACTCAGTGCTGCGCTATTTGAAGCAACGGCACTGTATTTTCAGTATGGTATGGGCTTAGAGCCATGCATTATGTGTATTTATCAGCGTTTTGCCATGCTGGGTATTCTCGCTGCCGGTTTGGTTGGCCTGTTGGCGCCACGCTCATTTGTGGTGCGCTCTGTGGCATTTATCAGTTGGGGCGTAGGCAGCATTTGGGGATACTTGTTAGCGCGGGAACACATTGCCATGCAAACCACCACCGACCCGTTTGCGTTTACCTGTGATTTTGTGCCGAACTTTCCTGAATTTATGCCATTACATCAATGGTTTCCGAGCTTTTTTGCGGCAACTGGCGACTGCGGCAGCATTGATTGGTCGTTTATGGGGCTGTCTATGCCAGGTTGGATGGAGATCATTTTTGCCGCCTACAGCGTAGTGTTTATTTTCTTTTTACTGTTCCACTTCACTAAACAAAAAGCGGTATAGATACGTTATGGTTTTCAGACTAAGTCAACTTTCACAGCTTAATGGCCTTAAGCTAAGAGCAAAACAGCAAGTGCTGCAAATTGCACTGAGCTTACTCGATAGCAAAACGAAGGTCATTTTAAGAATTGCCAAACTGTTGTTGCTCACTCCTTTTTTCGCCTCTTTGGCCATATTTGAAGGGTGGGTATTGTTACCCGTGTTACTGGTAGCAGGCTTAGTCTACCCTTTATTTACCACACCTGTAGAAATCTTCTTTGCCAAGCCAAAGCTTGGTGAAGCACTGCAGCAATATAATGAACTGCAAAGCGAGCAAAACTAATTGCTCGCTTACGGGTTTTTACACTTTAATTTTCCCCTCCAACTTAGCAAAAGTTCCCTTACCAATACCTTTCACCTGCTGCAGCTCGGTTACCTGCTTAAAGCCTCCATGCTTTTTGCGGTACTCGATAATGGCGCCAGCTTTGTGATTACCAATACCTGGTAATGTTGCTAACATGCTAACGTCTGCAGTGTTGATATTAATAACGGCTTGCTGTGTTGCTACTGCCGCGGCAGTGGGTTTGGTGGGCTCGGCATGAACGCCTGCACTTAGTACAGATAATGTCAAAGCCAAAGCGGCTAACGTGGGTTTTATAGTCATATTAACACTCCTTGTGTTGGATTATTCCTTGCCTGACGAGGTATTAAAATTAGTGCCAGACTGTCTAAATAAAGAACGAAAATGATACTTTGTCAAAGTCTGATTTTTGCATCTCTACACTTTAGTGTGTTAGCCATACCCGAGCATTGCAATTAAGCTCATAATAGCAGGCTACTTGAGTAAAAATACTTGCTAAATGGTGGTAACAAGTTTACTGTATATAAAAACAGTGACAAGAGGATTAACCATGGCCGTTATCACCAAATATGTTGTTGAGAGAAATGGAGTCGAGCGTATGACTTTTACATCGAAAAAAGAAGCGGATGCCTATGACAAAATGCTAGACGTAGCAGAAGCGCTTGAAGGCATGCTAGAAAAAGTCGATGTACCATTAAGCGATCAGCAAGTTGAGTCACTGGCACTAGAAATTGCCAAACAAAAAGATGATTTTCTGTCGGTGCTTAAAGGTGGTAAAGCCACCCCAAAAGCCAGTAGCAAAAGCAAAACTGACAGCGAGCAAAGTCAAGACAAGGTCACTAAAATAAAGCAAGCCTAATACTAATGAGTTTGCAATTAGTTGCACAATCATAAAGCAAGGCATTAGCGCCTATTTTTAACCGCAGTTACTAAGCTTTTGCTCCATGCAATCATGAAAAAACCGCGCTCAATTGAAGCGCGGTTTTTTACGACCTAAATACCAACTGAAACTTACTTAAGTACAGCTGCCACAGCGTCGGCAAAGTAATCGATGTTGTCTTTACTGACACCGGCGACATTAACGCGGCTAGAGCCAACAATATAAATGGCGTACTCTTCACGTAGGCGCTCAATTTGTTCTTTATTAATGCCTAAGAAAGAGAACATACCGTGTTGGCGGTCAATAAATGAGAAGTCTTGATCTACGCCTCTGGCTGCTAAGCTTTCTTTAATTAGCGTACGCAAACCATTAATGCGACCACGCATTTCATCTAGCTCATCGTGCCACATTTGCGTCAGTTCTTCGCTACCAAGGATAGTGTTCACAATATCAGCACCATGAGCTGGCGGCATTGAGTAGATGCTGCGCACTACACTTAACAATACTGAGTTAGAGATATCAGCAGTGGCACTGTCTTTGGCAATCACAGAGCAAGCACCAATACGTTCACGGTATAAGCCAAAGTTTTTCGAACAAGAAGAACAAATAATCATCTCATCAACGGCATCTGCAATGGTTCTCATGCCTTGAGCATCTTCTTCTAGGCTGCTACCAAAACCTTGATAAGCAATATCAATTAATGGCGTAAAGCCTTGCTCTTTAGCCAGCTCTGCAACGGCTTGCCACTGCTCTTGGTTAAGGTCCATACCGCTAGGATTGTGACAGCAAGCATGTAATAGAACGACATCACCTTTTGGTACTTGCTTAAGCGCCGCCATCATGTCATCGAACAACAAGCCCTTATTTTCATAATCGTAATAAGGGTACTCTTTCACTTGCAGTCCAGCGGCCTCAAACAAGCTAATGTGGTTAGCCCACGTTGGCGTCGTTACCCAAATGGTAGCATTGTCATTGCAACGCTTAATAAACTCAGCGGCAACACGCAATGCCCCTGTACCGCCAGGCGCTTGAGCAGTGCGAACACGGTTAGCCAGTAGGGCTTTGTGCTCACCAAGTAATAGGCTTTCCATTTTTTGACAAAAATCAAGATTACCAGCCAAACCAATATAAGACTTTGTCGTTTCATTTTCTAAGCGAAACGCTTCTGCTTTTTTTACCGCTCTAAGAACCGGAGTGTTCCCCTGCTCGTCTTTATAAACACCAACACCAAGATCAATCTTATTGGGGTTAGTGTCCTGCTTGTAAGCGGCCATCAGGCCTAAAATAGGATCTGTTGGAAGTGGTTTTAGCTCTGAGAACATGGCTTATCTCTTTTATATTATAATTAATGCAAATTCGAACGCACTGCGCCCGAGTCAAAAAGGTCTTTTGATGGTAACACACAGGCTGCTAGTGAAGTTACCAAAATCATCGAGAATTTTATTCATTTATGTAAACCTATCTGCACCAAGTCAGCATCAAGTTTACGACCAAGCAATTGCTTAAGATTGCGGTAGTAAACGTGGTATTAGCACACAAGCGGCCGCAAGCGTGGCGAGCACTTCAGCACTGAAAAAGTCAGTAGTAAATGCCTCGGCATCAATGATCCCAACACACGCACCCTCGTCATCAAAGAGTGGCAAGCAGGTTTCTGCTTGTACTTTCGGATCGCACGTATAGTACTCGCCACCGGATGCCACATAGTCAGGAATATTGTTGATCACGCGTGCTTTGGCATTTAATACCGTTTGAATGTTGTTTGAAGTCGCCGCAAATTGCTCTGTCACCGGAAACAAAGGGCGACTTGGGGCGCCTGAATAGGCTAACTTTAATAGTTGTTTACCCTCTTGGGTATCGCGCACCTGATAAATCCCAAACCAATCGACTTGGGTAAAGTGAACCACCGCATCCACCAGCGTTTGTAATTTGGCTAGGCGGTTTTGGGTATCTTCATCTTGCTGTAAGTAGTCGCTGAGCAAAAAGGGCTCAGGCTGCAGATGACCAAATAAACTACATGCTCCGCCTTCACCGAGCTCTGGAATTTGATAAGACCATACGGCTTGCGCCGAATTACCACTTAAATAGTTATCAAGCAATGTTAACTGCTTATCAAGTAGCTCACGGGGAATGGTTAACTCACTGAGTGAAATATAATCTTTCATTTTAGCCATCTAAACATCTAAACATCTAAACTTTTAGATAGCGTAACACGTCAACCTGATTTTGCCAATCAAAAATCACTGCCAGGAGTGACACTACCTTGGCTGCTCAGACAATAATGAATAGACAATCTCGACTTCATTGCCGCTCTTGTTGTAGCTGATACGTTCAGCAATCTCATCCAATAACCCCACTCCCCGACCATGACTTTTATCATTCATTTCTGTGTGTTGCTTACTGGTATTGAAACCACAGCCCGAGTCACAAATGGTAAAGTACAACTTAAGATCTTCGGGAGAGTAGCGAACGGAAATAAGGATCAGCGCTTGGTTGAGTTCACTGAGTGCCGCTTCCCGTAATTGATAGAACTCAAAAAAGCCATCTTCTTTGCTTTTTATTTCTGAGTCTAACCCCAACACGCCATGATCTAATGCATTGTTATAAGCTTCAGAGAGCAATAAAAAAATATTAGAGCGATGCGCTGAAATTCCCTGCACTTCACTGAGTAAATCCACTAACTCCAAAATGGGATCGGTACTTTTCATTTGTTTGGCATTAAGGTGCAAAGAAACGTCAAATGGTAGGCTCGAATAATAAGTAGGCTCAGTTACTTTTACTTCAGTTGCTACGCAGTTTACAATGGCAATACTGAGGTCATCTTGCTGCTCTGAATTACCAGTAAAAGCCTTAACAGAAGTGATTATCTCATCGGTAGAGATACTGGGTTGCGATTTTAGTAGTTGTATTAATCGGGCTTCGCCAAACATATCCCCTTGTTCAGACTCAGACTCTATAATGCCATCGGTTGCCACCACAAGGCGTTGCTCAGCACTCACTTCAAGATGAATAAGGTTGCGCTCAAACTCATCAATATCTAACACCCCCAGCGCCATATGCTGACTTTCAATGGTTTTAGTAACCTCACCTTGCTGGTTAATGAGGTATAGATCCGGCATTCCGCCAATCCAAGCAGAAAGGTTTTTTCCTGAACTGCTGAGCTCAATGATGGCCGCGGCACAAAACATATGCCCAGGTAATAACTCATTCAGTGCAGTGTTTAACTCCACGGCAATATCGCTCACCGCCATGCCTTTTTGCACCATAGTGTAAAAAATTCGGGATGCTGGTAGAGCCCCAACGGCGGCTGCCAGGCCATGCCCAGTAAAATCCCCTAACAAACAGTAAAAGCCACCGATTGGGCTCTTTGCCATTAGTAACATATCACCATTAAACATCGATGCAGGAGACAAGTGATAGTCACACACGCTGGGGTAATCCGATTGCAGTGCTAAGGCGTTACTAAAGATATGCTCAACAATTTCGTGTTCACGTTCGGTTTGATTGTAATGATATTCTAGAAGTTGACGCTGTTCGTTACTTTGTAGGCTTAAACGCCGCGTTCTGGCATGGGCTTTAATTTTGGCCGACAAAATGACTTTATCAAAGGGTTTGTGAATAAAATCATCACCACCTACCGCTAAGCATTTTTCAAAGCTTTCTTTGTCTTCTAACGCGGTAATAAAAATAATGGGTAAATAGACATCTTTGCTGCGCTTTTTGATCTCAGGTGCGGTTGCAAAGCCATCCATCACTGGCATTACTACGTCGAGTAAGACAATATCAATCGCTTGATTGTCTAATATGGTCAGAGCCTCTTGGCCGTTCTGGGCGCAAAACACAGTGTAAAACTGTTGCTCCAACATGGCTTTAAGAAGACGACAGTTTAAAATCTGATCGTCAACTACCAAGATATTCATAAGTTGGAATGTTCTTGACGTTTAATCAATATCAAACTTTTTATCGAAACGGGAAATCTGCAGGATTTTTTTAAGCTGCGGGCGACAATTGCTGATCTGAATACTCGAAACCGATGTTCCCAAGGTTTTTTTCATGTTCAACAGCATGCCCAGGGCCGAGCTGTCCATGTAATCAGTTTCGCGCAGATCGACGACGACTTTGTCGGTATTGTTACCAATATCGGCATAGGCTTGGCGAAAGGACTGCACCAAGTTAAAGTCAAATTTCCCTCTTATTTGAATCGTAAGTGTTTTGCCATCCGCCGAGGCGTTTGTACTTAAGCTCATCTTTAAGCTCCTAAATTATTTTGATTTATGTCCCCTCAACCATTTAAATATAACCCTTAAAATTCATTTAGCAAAAATAAAAAACATCGAAACGGCTTTTTGTTATCATCTTAATATTGAAACACTTGATAGGATACTGACTATGTCGGACTCAAGACTGGTTTACTCTACGGATGTAGGCCGTATAGACAGCAAAGACGAAAAATCACAAAGCCAAAGTAAGGTTTTTAAAGACGGTGCACTGCGCATTGAAAGGCAAACCAAAGGCCGCAAAGGAAAAGGCGTGATGCTGGTTGTGGGGATAGACAGTGAACAACACGACCTGAAAAAGCTCGCCAAGCAGTTAAAATCGAAAATGGGACAAGGTGGTGCAGTAAAAGACGGTATTATTGAGATCCAAGGCGACGACCGTGAGAAGCTCAAACAGTTACTGGAAGGTCAGGGCTTTAAGGTGAAAATAGCCGGCGGATAAAAGCATTACGCAGAGCGCCACAGGGCGCTCTGTAAGCTTCTTCACTGCGATACGCCAAATGTCATTACGTCTGCTTCTTGTAATGGTGCACTGTAGTAGTAGCCCTGTAATGTAAAGCAGTTGTTGTTGGCAAGAAAATCGATTTGCTCTATGGTCTCTACCCCTTCTGCTACTACCTGAAGATTCAGCTTTTGCGCCATCGCAATAATGGCCGCAGTGATCTCCATATCGTTGGGGTCTTCTGGAATGTCTTTAACAAATGAGCGGTCTATTTTAAGCACATCCACAGGAAAGCGTTTTAGATAGCTAAGTGACGAATAGCCGGTACCAAAATCATCAATCGACAAAGACACGCCTAACGATTTGATGTCGCGTAATTGCGTGATAGCCGCTTCTACATCTCCCATCAACATGCTTTCTGTCAACTCCAAATGCAACTGCGTCGGCGTCATTTTTGTTTCTTTGATGATGGCAGACAAGGTGTCGATAAGCTTAGCATCTTTGAACTGGCGCGCTGACAAGTTGACCGAGACATTGGCTATTTTCCCAGCCTGCTTCAGGCGCTTGGAAAAGTGACAGGCTTCTTCTAGTACCCAAGCACCAAGCTCAACAATAAGCCCTGTGGCTTCGGCAATGGGTATAAATTTATCCGGCGGAATACTTCCCTCTGTGGGGTGAAACCAGCGTGTCAGAGCCTCGTAACCCACCACTTCACCTGTTTGGCTATTCACTTGTGGTTGATAATACAGGGTGAACTGTTGCTCTTTAATGGCTTGGCGTAACTCATTTTCAATATACAGCCTTTCATTGGCCGCTTCATTCAAGTCCTGACTGTAAAAGTGGTAAGTGTTTCTGCCCTTCGCTTTGGCCTGATACATCGCCAAGTCGGCGTGTTTTAATAGCTGCTCTTCTTCTTGGCTATCGAACGGTGCCATAGTGATACCAATACTGGCACTGACTATCACCTCGTTGTTGCCAAGTTTAATGGGGCTACTGAGGGTAGCTTGAATATTGTTGGCCACTTCCATGGCATCTTCACGTTGTTGAATTCCACTTAGCAACACAGCAAACTCATCGCCGCCTAATCGCGCGATGGTATCTTCTGCACGCAAACGTTTTTGCAACCGTGTTGCCACTTCCAGTAACAAGCGATCACCGGCATCATGACCTAGCGTGTCGTTAATGCGTTTAAACTCATCTAAGTCAAAATAAAACAGTGCAAAGGCATAGTGACCACGCTCTGCCAACGCCATGGATTTACGCAGCTGCATTCTAAAGTAGGTACGATTAGCCAGCCCAGTGAGGGTGTCGTAGTAAGCCAACTCTTCCATTTTACGTTGGCTTTCCTTCACAAAGGAAATATCCTGCGCCGAGGCTACATAGCTCGAGATAGTCCCACTGTCTTCGCGAATTGGAGAAATACTTAAACTTACCCAAATCGGTGCGTCCTTATCTCCTGCTAACATGGTATCACCACGCCAGTAATTGCGGCTGCGCAGGTCGAGGTCAATATCATCAACCAGTATGGCCATGTCTTTAGCGATGATGCTTAACAGTGGCGAACCAATAAAATGCGCTTCATCATAGCCGGTCATTTCCTGCATTTTTGGGTTAACGTAATCGATTTGAAAGTGCTCATTGGTGAGCACCACACCCGTGCCCGAGAACGCCACTGCTTTAGAAAGTCGATTTGCGGCTTTTTCGGCCACTTCTTTTTCGCTAATGCGTTGATTTAGACCGCTCACTAAGTCCTTTATTTCAACGCTCATGTCGTTGAAAGAGGCATTGAGTTGGCCGATTTCATCGTCGGTATGTGGCAAGGTTGGCGCATCCCACTGGCCCCGACCAAAGCCATTGACTGCTTTGACCAAAGCGTTAATGCGGCGTAACACCAATTGATAAAGCACTTGATGCAATAAAATGGCGACAAAAATCGCATATAGAATAAACAGCCCGAAAAACTTAACTTTCAGCTCTTCTAGCGCGGCAATGGCCGATGCCCTTTTTTTATAAATGCCCACGTACCAATCGAGACTATCAACATGGCTGATATGCATTAAATGCCAGTTATCGTCCAATTGGAACTCACTTTGTAGGTTCGGTAACTTGGTTGCAAGCGCCGTTTCAATAATCTTACTTAAGCTCTCAGGCAGTTGTTGATAGCTTTGTAATTGCTCAGTTTTACTAGCCGCGGGTATTATCCCTGGCGCCGCCAGTACACGCCCTAGTCGGTCGAAAACAATAAAGCCTTGTTGCTCACTGGAGCGGGGAAAGTTATTAAGCAGGGACTGCAACCGCAGATCGCTGCCGGTTAATCCCATATACTGATTTTGTTTGTACAGTGGCACCAAGACACTGACAATCCACTGCTTCCACAGAGGATCAAAATACACCTTTGACCACACGGCTTCACGCGTGGGGTTTTGCTCAGAATGTAAAATAGGTAACTTATGAAGTTGCTCGCCACTAAAACGAGGATCTTCGGCCAAAATGGCATTCGGTGGGGCTATTCGAGTGAAGCCTTGTTGGGTCGATAAATAAAAGTTAGCAAAATCTTGCAACAGGGGGGGTGCCAGTATGTTCCATAATAGCTCCGACTCAGAAAACAGCTTTTCATCCGCTTCCCTTTGTGGTGCACTGGCCGCTGATAAACCGTTTTGCGCGGTACTCACCCAATTGCCGGCCTTTTGTTCAACTTGTGCTTCTAAGCCATTAAGCTGGTGTTCGTGTAGGAGGTGCTTAGACACCACAGAATTTGCCTGCTCAGCTAAATTGGCTTTCAGGGCGAGGTAGTCAGTAAAACGGCCGGTAACATCGGCGCTTAAACGTTTAAGCTCGTCATACTCTTCATACACTAATTGCTTTTCTTCTGATTTCAACATCAATGCGGCAGCGAAAACGCCTGCAATCAGGCATACCGCTGAAATCAACATCGACAGTTTTACACTCAGTGAATTCGCACCATATCGAGATGGCGGACGAAGATTGCCCACGAGTTAACCTATATTGTTATTTTTACTAGTTAAGGCTATTGAATATAACAAAATAAAATTCCAGCTGCCAACAAGTTACGTCTAACACCGATAATTGAGACTACAGCAAAATGTGCAAAACCTCACAGCTTTTTACGATTGTGCTAAAGTAGTACTTGTTTTCGGTTTTAATAATATGCTAATAATGTAGTTAGTTAGTTACAGAATAAAGATAATCCGTTATGAATACTATCACTCGCAACACCTATTTCTTTTTTGGCTTCTTTAGATGAAGAGGCTTGTCTGTTCGTGAGTGAAAAAGAATAGCTAAGCCTCCCAACATCGGGGGGCTTTTTTTTGGCTAAATGGGAATGAGGACCTATGACTAAAGACACATTAAATGCCTTGCGGCATGACATTAACGAAATAGATTCAGAGTTATTGATTCTATTAGCAAAGCGACGACGAATAAGCCACAGTGTGCTGGAATATAAAATAGCCAACAACAAACCCATCCGCGACGAAGCACGTGAAGAGGCGCTACTAGAAAAGCTCATTCGTTATGGCAAGTCATTGGGCCTAGACGCTTTCTATATTAACAGTGTGTTCCAAACCATTTTGGAAGACTCGGTGTTAAATCAACAAGCCATGTTGCAAAAAAGCCTGAACCCAGAGAGTGTCGGCGATACACACCGAGTAGCCTACTTAGGCGGACAAGGCTCATACAGCCAACTGGCCTGCCACAAATACTTTAGTCGCCGGCCGGGTAAGCTGGTTGAAATGGGTTGCCAAAGCTTTGATCAAATCACCAATCTGGTGGAAAAAGGCCAAGCAGATTATGGCCTACTGCCAATTGAAAACACCAGCTCTGGCAGTATTAATGAAGTCTTCGATTTGCTGCAGCACGCCCAAGTGTCCATTGTTGGTGAGGTCACACATACCGTAGAGCACTGTTTGTTGGCATTGCCCGATACCGAGTTACAAGCAATCAATAAAGTTTACGCTCACCCGCAGCCATTTGCCCAATGTAGCCGCTTTATTCAAGGACTTGGCGATATTCAACACGAGACCTGCGACTCCACTTCAAGTGCTCTAAAGCAAGCAGCAGAACACCCAAACAGCGCCGCCATAGGCTCAGCGCAAGCAGGCAAAAATGTTGGCTTAGAAGTGATCAAGTCAGGTCTGGCCAACCAAACCGAGAACCACAGCCGCTTTATTGTAGTGGCGCGAAAAGCACTGCAGGTGTCCACTCAAATCCCAACGAAAACCAGTTTGATCATGGCCACCAAACAACAAGTGGGTTCCCTTGCCGATGCCTTGATGGTATTTAAACAACATAATATCAATATGGTGAAATTAGAATCGCGTCCCGTGCCTGGTAACCCATGGGAAGAAGTGTTTTATGTCGACCTACAGGCCAATATTGCCGATCCACAAGTGCAAACCGCATTAGAAGCATTGAAAGATCACACCCAGTTTGTGCGCCTGCTAGGCTGCTATCAAAGTGAATCACTGCAAGCTGTGGATGTGTTATAACTCCTTTTTCTGCCATCAAGTGATAAAAAGCCAGAGCGGACAACAATCCACTCTGGCTTTTTTGTTTTTATTCTGAGTTTAAATCAAGCGATGCAGCAAACCATCTTTGAAATATGAAAATCGGATTTCATAACCATGAAAGAGCCGAACAGTTTATAAAGTCCAAACAACAAGAAAAAACAGCTTATTAGTCTTGTCACTTACTACTTACAGAGCTGTTTCTTGTGTTTATCTCGGCTTATACTCTTGCTTAAATTGAGTAATGAGCGCCTCGCCCCTTTCCCCTTTAATTTTCGCAATCGCCTCGAGCATCTCAATGATCCGCTGTCGGTCAAAAGGGTTGCTGATGGAGCTGCGAACGTCATCGACAATGGCCTCTAAATAGGTAAATAAGCTTTCCGTTGCTTGCTGATTGTCACTGGAACGGAACAGTATATTTTTAAACGCTTCCAACACATTCACCATGACGTAGCCATCTGTCTTGGCGTAATTTCGTATCGGGGTAAAGTTATCGTGCAGCAGCTCATCAAAAGAGGCTTCATGAATATACAGAAGTGGCTCCTTTTGACTGTGCTTAAAAGAGTAATTAACGTCGCAAATCGTTAGCCGCTGGATCAGTAAAATACTCAGCATATCAATCGCTTTTACTGCCGTACCGGGGTCGTTAATGCCCGGGCTCATGGCCTTCACCGCAATCTCTGAGATTTGTGTCAAGCCATAACGGTAGTGGTCGCTGATATACTCTTCAACATAAAAAATAAAGCAGCTCAGCAGTGCATCACGTATTTCCTCATCTTCGCTCAGATCCTTGTTACACTTGAGAAATGGAAAGCCTTTAACCGTAAAGAACCCTTGTTTCACTGCGATGTAAATTTTTAAGTCGTGCTGCTGGCACAAGCTGCACAACTTGCCACTGTGTACCCCTTTAAAATAACCCTCTTTGGTGCTGGGCAGATTATGCCAGCTGGAAAAGTCGGGGAAGCCGTCAAAAGGCTGCTCATGCTGTTTTTTAATGATGTTTTGCATCTCATTTTTGGTGTTTTTAAACAGGTCGTTCAGCACGTTATCGACTTGGATGGCATGTGAGATTGAGTGGATAAAAAACACAAATAAGCCTAATGAAATGAGTCCAAAAAGCAGTGAAAACAGCACCCCTAACGCCGGAATTGCCATTTCACCATCCCCCATACTGCGGATATTAATCAGCATGATAATGGCATAAATAATACTACCGAGATAAAACCCCAACACTAGCTGGTGCGACTTTCTGGTGATAAGGCCCGGCAACACCCTTGGCGACAATCCAGCGCTGGCATTGTTAAGCACTATCATCACCATCGAAAAGCTAAACACAGTTAATGAAATGATGCTGCCAATCAACACACTTAAAATGGTACGTGCATTTTCTTCGCTATCAACCAGTACTATGGCAATAAACTCTTTAAAGTGCGCCACAGGCGCGGCGTATTCAAGTGCGGTGGTAATTAATGCAAACACAAAAAAAGCAACAGCCAGTAAGGATGGATAAAAGCCGATGCTGCTAATGAGTTCGCGATTCTTTTCTGCCAACTTTCGAGGTGTGAACATGATTTTCCTTGCCACTTTTTTACACCCTAGCCTAGCAAGGCTGGAGCTATAGGGTAAGCAGAATGAGCAGAATTTTTTGGCTTGCGGGTATGTGCCATACACTTACTGATGACTTTACCTCCCTAACAGTCAGCTGTAAGCCAGCACGTAAAAAACGATACCTGAGGGATGTTAGGTTGTATGCCAGCAATGAGTGAGGTGCGCCTTTAACGCCTTGTTAATCATCACGTTGAATCAACTCATACAGTGTGTCTATGCGTTTATTTATACGCTTGCTCTCACTGCGAATTTCCGAACTGATACTGACGATGAGAATGAGCAAAACGTAAAGAACAGGTTGCTCCATGATTTCTGGATACATCCAAACCAAAACAATAACCACGAAAATTGCACTGACAAAACGCATTACATTTGTTTTGCTGTTTGGCCTTAGGTTGTGAAACTCTTTAAGTAACGCCTCTTTTTTCTGCATGTCTTGAAAAACGGTTTGCGCTTCTAGTTTTTCCTTGCTCATTATCTTTACCTACTGCGATGAATGAACGCTTGTCTCAAAGTGTCTAAAAAGCATCGCTTTATAATATAGTTGTGCCTATAAGGTTCCCACGGAGCCACGTTAAAGTAAACGGCAAGATAGAGGTAAAAATGCCTTTCCAATGGCAATCAGGAAAATCGGCCAGAAATGAGGATATTAGGTAACAGTCAAAATATGGGTTTTATCACTGATTCGCTGTTTAATATTGCGCAAGTCTAAAGCTCATTTTTAGCTGGCCGCTCTGGCAGCGGTAGCTTGCTAGGAGGTGGTGGAAATCCCCTTCCCGATGAAGTCATTGTAGCCACGCACCTATATTCCTTACACTGAAATTCAGATACCACACAACCATCTTTCACAGCATGTTGTACACAGGATTTAGCTAGCTGCGTATCTAATACACCTTTTAAAGCTTGAACTTTTTCCTTTCGGATCACTAAGGGGCATTTAAAGTCACTGTAGACGAATAAACCACATTCCTCATTTGCAGCGCAACGTTTGTACTCATTAAAATTATTGAATAGTTCTTCGTTTACCTGCTGAGTGAGTGATTCACATTGCTGCCTTATTGAAGGCTGATTTGGCGCAGCCACAAACTCTATCCTTGACACTTCAGCACGGTCTTCTACTTTCGACTTGATAGCCGTTGTTGCGAGCCCAAGGGTAGCTACAATACTGGCTAGGGATATAATGCTGATTATAATTGCGGCAAAGATTCTCATGTTACGTAACTATTTACTCTCACCCAAAGTACCTGAGTACAAAGAGTTCATTGAGGACATAAATTTCTGTGCAAGAATCCCATGGAACAATTCGAAAGTAAACAAATACACAGACACTAAGAACGTTTCGTGTTAGAAGCACAGAAATCAGCACGTAATAATGTCATCAGTTAACTAAAAACACTTCGCCGAGAAACATAGGGCTATTCTCGTTTGTTCATTTATTCATTAATTAACCCATTGCTGCGGATTTCACGGTAGCTGACTTTCAAGGCGCTAAGCCAATTTCATTCGCCATACACCTCGGCCGCAGCGCTTTTCGCTGGTGATAAGGCGGTTTTTTACTCGTAATCCAACACTTTGGCATCATTGGCTTTATTCAGCAGCCCACGGCTTTGCGCTAAAAACTGCTTAGCGCTGTCGGAGAAGTAATGTTTCGCTTCAGAGAACGCTGCAATCAAACCGGCTTTATCCCCCTGCTCGAGCTTTTTCAGGGTTTGTTCAAAGGTGTCTTGGTAGCTGGCGAGCAGGCCTTCTACGTCACTGAATTGCGCCAGCATAATGTCGGAGTAAAGCTCAGGGGATTGTGCAAATAACCGCCCTACCATCATTAATTCGAGCTGATAAATGGGCGAAGAGCAGCTTCGTAACTCTTGCAAAGAGTGACACTGTTTCGCTAAAAACTGACCATACACAAAGGTAGTTAAGTGGCGCATAACCTGAATAATTTGCATCGATTGGTCGTGCTTTTTGGCATCCATAGTCACCAGTTGGCTGCCCCAAATTTTTAGCTGCTTGGTAAGCCCTTGGCAACGCTCTGGGAATCGTCCTTCGCACACCACTATGGTCTGTTTTACCCAATGAGAAATATCTGGGCCAAACATGGGGTGCAGCCCCACTACTGGGCCTGAGTGTTTATTCAATAGTACTTTCAAAGGCGCCTGCTTAACCGAGGTGATATCAGCTAAAATGCAGTCTTCTGGCAGCGGCGGTAAGTCATTCACCACTTGCTCTAGCGCGTTAATTGGCACACTCACCAACACTAGCTTGGCATCGGCGAGCAAGGTTGCGGCTTGCTCAAGGTTGTCTTTATCGAGGCTACGTACTTCGTAGCCTGAACGCTCAAATTGCCGAGTGAACAGCTTACCCATGGCCCCTCGGCCACCGACAATCACCACCGGTGACATATCAGGCGCGGCACAGGCGAGTTCGCCTTGCTGGTTTTCATAGGCTTCGCGCATCATTCGGCGCAAAATGTCTTCGACTAAATCGGGGTTTACGTCATTGTTGATGGCTTGTTCTCGGCGTGCCTGGATAAGCTCTGCTTCGCGCTTAGGCACATGCAATGGCGCGCCATTTTGTTGTTTGATTTTACCAACCTGCTCGGTCAGTGCTTTGCGCTTGGCCAGTAATGCCACCAGCTCGCTATCACATTCATCAATAGCGTGGCGAATCGTATTTAAATCTTTACCATCTGACATGATGTAAACTTATTTATACACTAGTAAATTAAATAATACAGTAAGTCTATCAAGAAGCGTGGTGGTTTAAAAGCAAGCATTGCTGAAAAAACAGCATAGTGGTTACCGCTGGGCGTAGCAAGAGGTTGAGATAAATAGGTGGAGGTAAATAAGTTGAAATAAGGAGGCGGGTTGGTAATGGCTATAAACCAAAACAGGCCGCATAAAGCGGCCTGTTTTATCTGCATTTGGTAAATGCGACGTATTAGTTAAGTTTTTCTTTAATACGTGCAGACTTACCAGAACGCTCGCGTAGGTAGTAAAGCTTAGCGCGACGAACTGCACCGCGACGCTTAACAGCAATGCTGCTGATAAGTGGGCTGTGCGTTTGGAATACACGTTCAACACCTTCACCGCTCGAGATTTTACGAACTGTGAAAGCTGAGTGTAGGCCACGGTTACGCTTAGCGATTACAACACCTTCAAAGGCCTGTAGACGCTCTTTGTTACCTTCTTTTACACGTACCTGTACAACTACTGTATCACCAGCGCCGAATGCTGGTACGTCTGTTTTAAGCTGCTCTTCTTCAAGCGCTTTAATAATATTTTGGTTTACTTTTGCCATTATATTTCTCACTTTCCTAGGTGTAACTGTCTTCTAGCCACAAGCTTGTTGGTACTCTTGCTGAAATTCAGCAAGGAGTGCCGCTTGCTCCTCAGTCAGAGCTAGGTTATGCAACAAGTCAGGACGACGAAGCCAAGTTCTACCAAGTGATTGCTTTGTGCGCCACTTAGCGATTTCTTGGTGGTTTCCGCTGAGTAATACAGCAGGCACCTGTTTATCATCCAATGTCTCTGGCCGTGTATAGTGAGGACAATCAAGCAAGCCATTCGAAAATGAATCCTGCTCAGCTGACTGGTTATGACCTAACACCCCTGGTACTAATCGTGCTACTGCATCAATTAGCGTCATCGCGGGTAGTTCACCACCACTTAAAATAAAATCACCAATTGACCATTCTTCGTCAACGTATGATTCTATAATTCGCTCATCTATACCTTCATAGCGACCTGCAATTAAAATCAGCTTTTCTGATTGTGCAAGCTCGCTTGCACCTTGCTGATCTAATTTGCGCCCTTGCGGGGACATATAAATTACTTTTGCACCATCACCTGCCGCTTTTTTAGCGTCAAGGATAGCTTGTTTCAATGGTTCAACCATCATTAACATGCCAGGACCGCCCCCGTAAGGACGATCATCCACAGTTCTATGCTTATCAGTAGCATAGTCACGTGGGTTCCAACAGTTAAAGTCGATTAGACCATTTTTAACTGCGCGACCTGTTACCCCTTGGGTGGTAATCGCATCAAACATGTCCGGGAAAAGGCTTATCACCCCTACCCATAGCGAACTCGTTTGTGACATTAAAACCCTGGGTCCCAGTCTACGGTAATTTCTCTTGCATCATGTTTAACTTCTTTAATAACAGAATCTGTTAAGAAAGGAATTAAACGCTCTGCTTGGCCAAATGCATCTTTTTTGTTTGCTTTCACAACCAAAACGTCATTTGACCCTGTCTCCATTAGGTCATCAACAGTGCCTAAGTTATAACCTTTATCAGTTACAACAGACATGCCGATCAGATCTCGCCAATAGAATTCACCTTGCGGTAATTCTGGTAGCTGCGCTGCATCTACTGAGATTTCTGCATTGGTTAAAGCCATTGCTTCGTCTCGGTCGTTTACTTGCGCAACTTTAGCGATAAAGCCTTTGTTGTGGCGACGCCAGTCGACCACTTCTAAGGTCTGCCATTTACCTTGTTGCCCTATCAACCACGGGCTGAAATCGAAGATCCCTTGGGGATCATCAGTAAATGAATGTACCTTAAGCCAGCCCTTTATACCATATGGGGCACCGAGCTTTCCTACGACAATAATTGATGAGGTGTTCTCTTGACTCATGGTTACACTTACGCCTATTAAGCCGCTTTACGAGCGTCTTTAACTAGCTTCGCTACGCGATCTGAAAGAGCAGCGCCTTGACCTACCCAGTGCTCAACACGGGCTAGATCTAAACGTACTTTCTCTTCTTGACCTTTAGCGATCGGGTTAAAGAAACCTACTTTCTCGATGAAACGACCGTCACGCGAGAAACGGCTATCCGCAACCACAATTTGATAGAATGGACGCTTTTTAGCGCCGCCACGTTGCAAACGAATAGTTACCATACCGTCCTCTATATAGATTGACTGTTTTCATTAATAAGTTTGTACTTCCCACTACTGGAAGCTCGGGCATTGTACGCATTTTTCAGCGCAATGCAAGCGCCAATTGACCTTACCCAAAATAATCAAGATAGAGAGTATAGCCAAACAGCGCCGCTTTGTTATGGAGCCATGAATTATAGCTCAATAACAATAAAGCGAGCCGAGGCTCGCTTTATTTACTCTTGCAGCAATGGGGTTCTGCCTTAAAACTTCGGCCCGCCGCCCATACCTGGTGGCATCATGCCTTTCATGCCACGCATCATTTTTTGCATGCCGCCTTTGCCTTTCATTTTC
>NZ_JBLWMW010000046.1:17704-31962 GCF_048515945.1 Pseudoalteromonas 'SMAR' | reverse complement strand
ACCCCTTAATTGGTATTGATTAAAAAATCGCGGACAACACCCGCGCCCAACCCACATTACACCTTAATGAAAACCCGATTGTAGGCGCTGCTTTATGCAGCGATTATGTTCTATAGTTAAATTCCATACCATAGCTTAAGGAAAGAGCGATGCCAGACTCAAGTAAGTTACTTAAGGGCCGCTATTCTGCGCCTTATCATCATTATTCAGTCACTTTATGCAGTAAAAATCGAGCAAAAATATTTAACCAATTTAGAGTTAACCAGATCACGATTCATGAGGTTTATCAGCTTGAATATGACGGGGCAATAAAACTTATTGCCTACACGCTGATGCCAGATCATTTACATCTGCTTTTTCAGCTACAAGCAATTGATTCATTGTCAGGTGTTGTACGTTCTCTAAAGGGAAGAGTTGCAGCTAAGTTAAGAGCTATCGATGTTCATCAAGTCTGGCAAAGAGGGTTTTACGATACCTGTTTAATTGACGAACGGGACTTAAAGACGCAAGCAAGATATATCGTTGCCAATCCCTTGAGAGCAAAGTTAGTTAATAATATCGACCAATACCCTTATTGGAATTGCATTTATTTGTATCAGGGCATTGGCGATCTGTAATTAAGCCATCGCGGGATAAACCCGCGCCTACACTCACATTGCATCTTAATGAAAACCCGGTTGTAGGCGCTGCTTTATGCAGCGATTGCGATGTGAAACATCGCGGGGTAAACCCGCGCCTACCTCTTAGTTGGTATTAATTAAAAATCGCAGACGATATCCGCGCCTAATCCATGTTAAAACTTGTTGATAATCTAGGTGTAGGCGCTGCTTTATGCAGCGATTGTGATGTGAAACATCGCGGAGTAAACCCGCACCTACCCCACATTGCATCTTAATGAAAACCCAGTTGTAGGCGCTGCTTTTATGCAGCGATTGTGATGTGGAATATCGCGGGATAAACCCGCGCCTACCCCACGTTACACCTTAATGAAAATCCGGTTGTAGGCGCTGCTTTATGCTGCGCTTGCGATGTGAAACATCGCGGGGTAAACCCGCGCCTACCTCACATTACATCTTAATGAAAACTCGGTTGTAGGCGCTGCTTTATGCAGCGATTGTGATGTGAAATATCGCGGGATAAACCCGCGCCTCCCCCACGTTACACCTTAATGAAAATCCGGTTGTAGGCGCTGCTTTATGCTGCGCTTGCGATGTGAAACATCGCGGGGTAAACCCGCGCCTACCTCACATTACATCTTAATGAAAACTCGGTTGTAGGCGCTGCTTTATGCAGCGATTGTGATGTGAAACATCGCGGGATAAACCCGCGCCTACCCCACATTGCATCTTAATGAAAACCCAGTTGTAGGCGCTGCTTTATGCAGCGATTGCGATGTGAAACATCGCGGGGTAAACCCGCGCCTACCCCTTAATTGGTATTGATTAAAACATCGCGGACAACACCCACACCTACCCCACGTTGCACCTTAATGAACCCCGATTGTAGGCGCTGCTTTATGCAGCGCTTGCGATGTGAAACATCGCGGGGTTAACCCGCGCCTACCTGAAACAAACCATCTGTTTTGTGGGAGGCGCTTTACGCGGCGATGTTTTATTTCCCGCCGATGGCTTCTTTGGCAAAGAGGTGTTTGATTGGGCCGAGGTTGTCGACCATGCTGAGGCCTACGCCGCGAACCAGCTTTTTCAACGGGTTATTGCCGGCAAAGAGTTCTTTTAGCCCTTGCATCATGGCGATATGCTTTTGAGCATCGGCTTTTCTGCTGCGCTCATATTGGCGCAAGGTTTTGTGACTGGCAAACTCTTTGTCTGCTTTGCTTAACAGCCCGATAAGGGTGGCGGCGTCTTTCAGTCCTAGGTTCATGCCAAGGCCTGCCAATGGGTGAATGGTATGAGCGGCGTCGCCCATCAAGACGATTTTGCCTTGCAGCCATTGTTTGGCGTAGCGCATGGTAAGTGGAAACACATGGCGCTCTCCAATGACTTCACACACCCCGCATTGCATATCAATGGCAGCACTTAACGCTTTGTTGAACCCGGCTTCATCCATGGCTTTAAGCTCGGCGGCACGCTCTGGAGATGTTGACCACACAATGGAGTGATAATGTGGTTCATTGAGCGGTAAAAATGCCAGTGGGCCGTCCGGCAAGAACACTTGTCTGGCCGTGGCTTGATGTGGCTCTTGGGTTCTTACTGTGGCCACCAGAGCATGGTGGTCGTAATCCCAATAGGTGATCGGCATATTACATTGCTGGCGAATGGCAGAGCGGGCACCGTCTGCGGCAACCACTAATTTCGCCATTACCGGCTCACCACTTGCTAATGTGATCAGCGCTTCGCTGTCGCTTTGGTGCAAGCTTTTGTATTTGTTATTCCACAACAGCGTTGCTTTCGGCTCTGCTTCAAGTTTGCCAAGCAATGCATAGCGAATGGCATCGTTTTCAATAATATGGCCAAGCTCTGGCAAGTCCAGCTCGTGACTATCAAAAGCAATTTTACCAAAGCTATCTTTATCACGAACATCCATATGGGTGTATGGCGTTGCTCGCTGTGACAAAATGGCTTGCCAAACGTCGAGCTGCTCAAACAACGCCTGACTGGTGGCACTGATCGCACTGACTCTGGCGCTGTAATCGCTTGCCAATGGCTCTGGTTTATCGCCACTATCGATGACCATTACCGAAATATCTTGTTGTGCCAGGCCTAATGCTAAAGTCAGGCCAATACAACCACCACCTACAATACATACTTGCACTTGTTGCATGCTAATTCCTTAACCGTTATATCCCATCAATTGTTTGGCTAATGGAGCCCTTGCTGTTTTTGATAGCGCCATGGTTAACAGGCCAACACTGCGGCCCAAAGCCAAGCTTCGCGATGAGTTAGAAAATAATCGCACGAGGGCATCGGTTAATGTCATTACCGTATTGATATCTTGCTCCCGTGCCAGTTGATAAGCACGCGTAAATTGATGACTGCCCCACTGCGCCATGCTAAATGCCTGACATTGTGAGACCAAAACTTGTATATCTCGCAACCCTAAATTGAAGCCCTGCCCGGCAATGGGATGAATGGCATGAGCGGCATTGCCAATGATCACCACGCGATGATGGCTTAGCTGCTCTACGCGGCCAAGCACCAATGGGTAGGTTGCGCGCATGCCCACTTGCGTAAATTGCCCAGCTCGATAGCCAAACGCTTGTTGCAGCTGAGTAATAAATTGTTCCGCAGGCAGGGCGGCGTAGTCACTAAGGCGATCATTATCCATGCACCACACTAAAGAATAACGATTGTCACTCATTGGCAGCAGCGCCATGGGTCCTTGCTCGGTAAAGCGTTCAAATGCATGACCTTGATGGGGTGCAGCCACTTCAACATTGGCAATTAAGGCGCCTTGCTCATAACTTAGGCTGTCAAACGCAATATTCAGCTTACTGCGAGTAGGCGACTGGGCACCGTCGGCCACCACTAATAAACTACTGCTGAGCTGAGTGCCGTCATCGAGCGTTAGGGTTACTTGTTCAAGGTATTGCTGTAACTCGCTCACTTGCTGCGGGCAAAACAAAGTAATGTCGTGGCTTTGTAGTTGCTGATGTAAAAAAGCGCCATAGGGATTTACTTCAACCACATAACCCAGTGCTTGTTGGCCATAATCTTCTGGTTTAATCCAGGTTTTGCCAAAGTGGCCACGGTCTGACACATGCACTTGGGTGATCGGCTCTGCAAATTGCCAATCGCGATTAAATAATTGCTGTTGCTGTAAAAACGCCACCGACTGCGCGGCCAGCGCAATACTGCGATCATCAAAACTGGGGTGTTGTTTGCCTTTTGGCGCATAGGCCTCAACCACCGCCACTTGTGCCTCTGGCGCAGCTTTTTTTATGCTAATGGCGGCGCTGGCTCCTGCCATTCCCCCGCCGATTACGACGACATCAAACTGTTGCACGCTACTTGCTCACTAGCTATTCATTAATGCTTCTATTTCTGCGATGGTTTTTGGCACCGACTCGGTGAGGTTGTCATACCCCGACTCCGTCACTAACAAATCGTCTTCAATGCGAATGCCAATACCTTTATACTCTTCAGGCACTTGGGCGTCTTCATCGAAATATAAACCGGGCTCTATGGTTAACACCATGCCGGGCTCAAACGCTCTGTCGGCTTCATCAAGTTTATACTCGCCAACATCGTGCACATCTAAACCTAGCCAATGACCTAAGCCATGCATGTAAAACGCTTTACACGCTTGCGCTTCCACCAGCTCATCAACATCACCAGATAAAACTTCTAAATCCACTAACCCTTGGGTCAGCACTGTCATGGCCGCTTTATTGGCTTTTACTAGTGTGCCTCCGGGTTTTACTTCTGCAAATGCCGCGGCTTGAGCCTCTAACACTAGGTTATAAATGCGCTGTTGCGGCTCACTAAACTTACCATTAACAGGAAATGTTCGGGTGATATCTGCCGCATACCCTTCCAGCTCGCAGCCAGAATCTATTAATACTAAATCGCCGTCTTTTAGATCATCGCAGTTGTCGGTGTAGTGCAAAATGGTGGCATTGATGCCGCTGCCAACAATCGTGCCATATGCCGGATGCCTCGCGCCATTCATGGCGTAATGATGATGTAACTCGGCTTCGAGTTGATATTCAGTGGCTCCGGGTTTAGCAAAGCGCATCGCTCGTTTATGCGCCTCGGCGCTGATCTCACCTGCCTTTCTCATTACCTCGATTTCAGCTGGCGATTTAAACACGCGCATTTCATGAATCAGTGGGCGAATGTCTTTGATGATTTCCGGTGCTCGGTAACCGCGCTTAGGAGCGCTGCGTAAGGTATTTAGCAACTGCCATACTTTGTCATCGAATGCGGGATAGGTGCCTTGGCCATAAAACAACACCTTGCGGCCATTCACCAACTCCTGTAGCTGCTCATCGAGCTCGGTTAGGGCATAAGTTTGGTCGAGCTGCAGTTGGCTTTTGGCTTGCTCAAATCCCATGCGGCGGCCATGCCAAATTTCCGCCACTTTATCTTTGTTGCGGCAAAATAATGTTGATTGAGTGTGGCCATCACGGTCTTTGTTTAACACCAGCACCGCATCAGGCTCTTTAAACCCAGTTAGGTAAAAGAAGTCACTGTCTTGGCGAAATGGAAACTCGGTATCACGGCTACGGGTAAGCTCCACAGCAGCCGGAATAATTGCCACAGCGTTATTATCTAAGTTGGCCATTAAACGCGCTCGACGCGCGACAAATTCACTGTTGTTAATCATAATTAGTGTATGGTTTTTGAAGTGGTGGTGGGTTGCGTGTCTTTACCCATTTCAGCAAAACAAAGCAGCACTGAAACACGCACATATTCAATTACTTCATGTAACGCTTCTTTGTCTTCTTCGCTGTCGTCGAAAGTCGTGTCTAATTTGGTGATTTCACTAAAGTCGTTAATCACTTCTTTGACGTCTGCAGACAATTTACCATAGTCTTTTTGCTTTAAGCCAAAGCCCAGTAAAAAGCCTGCCACCCATGAAATTAAGGCATTAGCTTGGTCGTGCAATGACTCATCTTCAGGCGGTAAAAACAGTTCAAACTGAAATTCGCCATCATTAAAGTGCTCTGCCACTTGTTTGTACAAGTCGATACACATTGATTTGATGGCACTCGGGAACGCCTGGCCGTCGTTAAAAACATCGCTTAATAAGCCAAGGTATTCGGCATCTTCAATGTTAAGGCCGCAGGCTAATAGCCCCGAAATGGTGCCATGTACTTCGGCTGGGGCGATAAATATTTCGTGTTGTTCTAGGAGCAGCTGAGTTTGCTGATAGTCTTTGAATTCGCTCATGATACTTTCCCAAGCAGTTGATACTACAATGCTACCACTGCAGCCAAGGCAACTCCAACGAATTGTATGATTGGTATCAAGGTGGACGAGGATTTGCTGAGTTTTATGGCTGACTCGATAATACCAGAGCTTTTATTATGGCTTACTGTAGCCCAATGGAAAAATAAACCATTTTTGAATAATTGTTTAGTGACTGCACGATACGGGTAAAAACCACCCGCTTAGTCGAGAAATTCGCTAACTATGGTTTCGTGATCGCCAGATGTTTTATATACTGTAATTGTTCCCTAGCTCGTAGGACAGCTGATTAAGTCCCTGAGCCGATAAATTTTGTTTAGGATGGCAGTTTGCCTACTATTGAGCAAGCTCGGCATGCACCGAGAAGCCTACGGTAGGCTGTTGCTTTCCGCCTTGAACCTCAGGGTTCAAGGGCTGACATCGGCATCCGCGAAGCCGGGGAACAACTTCTCTTTTTGCAGTCGCATTACCTGTGGCCGTGTCTCAATATCTTTTGTTATAAATTCAGGTTATTCCCGAAGGGAACCGATACCTTTTCCTTGTTTTTTATATTTCAATACGCGCTTTAAGAGCGTTTAAACACAGTGATTATGCTTTAAAGTATCGCGGGGTGAACCCGCGCCTACACCTTAATTGGTATTGATTAAAAGTCGAGAACAACGCCCGTGCCTACCTACGTTAAAATCTTGATGATAACCCCTATGTAGGCGCTGCTTTATGCAGCGCATGCGATGTGAAACATCGCGGGGTAAACCCGCGCCTACCCATGTTAAACCTTGTTGGTAATATCGGTGTAGGCGTTGCTTTATGCAGCGCTTGCGGTGTGAAACATCGCGGGGGAAACCCGCGCCTACCCCATTTAAAACCTTGATGATAATCTCGTTGTAGGCGCTGCTTTATGCGGCGCTTGCGATATGAAACATCGCGGGATAAACCCGCGCCTACCCCATGTTAAACCTTGTTGGTAATCTCGTTGTAGGCGTTGCTTTATGCAGCGCATGCGATGTGAAACATCGCGGGGTAAACCCGCGCCTACCCATGTTAAACCTTGTTGGTAATCTCGTTGTAGGCGCTGCTTTATGCAGCGCATGCGATGTGAAACATCGCGGGGGAAACCCGCGCCTACCCCATGTTAAACCTTGTTGGTAATCTCGGTGTAGGCGTTGCTTTATGCAGCGCTTGCGGTGTGAAACATCGCGGGGTAAACCCGCGCCTACCCCATTTGAAACCTTGATGATAATCTCGTTGTAGGCGCTGCTTTATGCGGCGCTTTCGATATGAAACATCGCGGGGTAAACCCGCGCCTACCCCATGTTAAACCTTGTTGGTAATCTCGGTGTAGGCGCTGCTTTATACAGCGCTTGCGATGTGAAACGTCGCGGGATAAACCCGTGCCTATCCCGTAGCCTGTAATGGTGAAAACATACCTACCACGTATTATATTGATGAAAAAAACGTTGTAGGCGTTGCTTTATGCAGCGCTTGCGATGTGAAACATCGCGGGATAAACCCGCGCCTACCCCGTAGTCTATAATGGTGAAAACGTGCCTACCACGAATTATACCGGTGAAAAAGCCGTTGTAGGCGCTGCTTTATTATTTACCGCTGGCTTCTATTTCCAGTAGCTCTGAAAGCATTTCAGGGTTACTTTGCATGCCCATGGCAAGTTGTTGCCCCAGGGCCATGACACTTTGTTTTTCTGTGGCGGTGATGGAAACGTTTAACGACTGCATGCCTGCTGCGAAGTCTTTAAACGCCGTTTTAATTTCCTCAGGCAACATCATGACGTTAAATTGTTGCTCTAGGGCTGCTTCAAAATCTGCTTTAGACATACCTTGATGCGCCAACTCTCCCTCTAATAGCTCTGCTAATTTGCCTTGGTTGTTAACAGTAAAATGAAATGACTGTAACTCCAGAGACTGCATGGCTTGCATCATTTTGGTTTGCAGTTGCAGCTCCTGCTCCATGGTCATTTGCTCTGCTGGCATTTTTGACGCTTCAAGGGAGGCGGTCATTAGTGCTTTACTGTTACCCAAGGCCACGTCCATCGAGGTAGATAAAATATCACCGGCGGTGGTGGCAAACTTAAACTCACTGTCGCCACTTTGCTCATCGAAAGACAAACTGGTGGTAATGTTGTAGGTCGCTTGCATCAGCTCAGGTGAAACACTGTCAGCCATTGCTGCTGCCTGCTCCGATAGCTTTAAGCCCATTAAGTCAAATTCAGTATAAGGGCTAATTTTATCTGGCTCATAGCCCACCACATGTACCTTATCTACGGTAAATAAAGCACTGTTGTTATTTGGGTCGGTTACAGTGATATCGTTGATCTCTACCGCACTGGTAAATAAATCAACTGAGCTGTCTGCGTAACTCACCTGAAAGCCGGTGTCTTTCTCAAAATTGCTCACTTGCTTGGCCACTTGCTGATCCACCTGTTGGTTGGCATAGTAATTTGCACCAACATAAGCAGCTCCCGCTACAGCAACAATAGCAACACCTAGGGTGGCTTTATTCATAATCGTACTCCGTTATTTAAAAAAGCGCCTCGAGTGCTTCACTGAGACTTGAGACAGCAACAATTTCCATCCCTTCAATTGATTCTTTTGGTTTATTTGCCTTAGGCACAATAGCACGCGTAAAGCCATGTTTTGAGGCCTCTCTTAAACGCTCTTGGCCACTGGGTACCGGGCGTATTTCACCGCCGAGGCCGACTTCGCCAAAAACCACGAGTTGTCTATCGAGTGCTTGGTTTTTAAAACTTGATACTAACGCAGCGATTAACGCTAAGTCGGCACTGGTTTCAGATACTTTTACCCCGCCAACCACGTTAACAAATACGTCTTGATCCGACACTTGTAAGCCGCCATGGCGATGTAACACCGCCAGCAGCATGGCTAAGCGGTTTTGTTCTAACCCCACCGTCACCCTTCTTGGGTTAGCCAGTTGCGAATAGTCCACCAGCGCCTGCACCTCTACCAATAAGGGGCGTGTGCCTTCCCAGATCACCATCACCAATGAGCCAGGCGTTTGTGCCTCGCCGCGATTAAGGAAGATGGCCGATGGGTTGCTCACTTCTTTAAGGCCCTGCCCTGTCATGGCAAACACCCCCAGCTCGTTCACCGCGCCAAAGCGGTTTTTATTCCCTCTCAGGGTACGAAAACGGCTGTCGGTACTGCCCTCCAACAAAATAGAACAGTCAATACAGTGCTCAAGTACTTTTGGCCCTGCTAAGGTGCCGTCCTTAGTAACGTGGCCAACCATGATGATGGCCACCTGATTTTGCTTGGCAAAGCGCGTTAAATAGGCTGCACTTTCACGCACTTGAGACACACTTCCTGGCGCCGACTGGATATCACTCATGTGCATCACTTGAATGGAGTCAATCACCATAATGCTGGGCTTTTCCCGCAGTGCCAACTGACAAATGCTTTCGACGTTGGTTTCGGCTAGCGTTTTTAACTTATTGGTTGGCAAGCCTAAGCGATTGGCGCGCATGGCCACCTGCTGCAGCGATTCTTCACCGGTAACGTATAAAGTGCCCATGGTTTCAGCCAAGCGGCACATGGTTTGAAGTAATACCGTGCTTTTACCTGCACCTGGGCTACCACCGATGAGTATTGCGCTTCCTGGAACTACGCCGCCGCCTAACACGCGGTCAAACTCTTTAAAACCAGTAGAAAATCGTGGCAATTGCTCGAGGTTAACCTCATCAAGAGTTTGCACCTTTGCCTCGACCAAACCGGCGTACCCTGAGGTCGAGCCACCCTGTGGGACTGCTTTTACTGAAGGTACACGAAACTCTGTGACCGTGTTCCATGCTTTACATTCGGAACATTGCCCTTGCCAACGGGCGAATTCCGCTCCACAATCACTGCATACAAATGCTGTTTTCTTTTTTGCCATAAATTACAGGTATATATCTTGCTTAACCAACACAATAGGTTAAGAATAAACTAATTAAGCGCCAATGTTGACATAATATTGGCGGTGACCCAACGGGTTGAATAAAAAGAGTGCTATAAAAACCGTTTATGCCTGAAGATAGATTACAAAAATATCAACGCTTGATAGACGATTTAAAACAGGACCTTGGCGATCCTGCTTTTGGGCGCATATTTAAGCAACGTACCGCGGACCTTTCAAAGCCCGACCAATTTCTATTAAAAATGGAAATGTCGCGGCTGTCGCAGCCTGTGGCGCGTTTTATTGACTTGCGCGGTCAAGTTTCAGGCCAAGTGAAACCCTACGAATACGATGGCAAACAGCACTTTATGGACGATGTCGCCATTGGGGTGTTTGAACGCGAAGTGGCAAAACATGGCGGCTATACCTTAGCGGTTTACGAAGCCGTTATGAACACCGAAAATAACTACAAGGTAATGAAGCGCCAAGCCGAGGTGCGAGAGCAAGAAGAAGAACAACAAGCCGACAATCATAACTACACCAAGTTAATTCGCTTTGCCTCTTATGAGAGCCGCTCAGAAGAGCGGATGAATTATTCCATTAAAATTACTGTAGAACTGGCAAAAAATAGCCCCCCCGTTGCAGCCACTACCTCAGACATTTCGCTCAGCGGCGCCAAAATCAAGCTGCCAATTAACCAAAAAACAACTCCAGGACAATTGATTTCCATCCGTTTAGTCGGGCTTGAGCAAGATTTTGAGCTGGGATTAAAAGAAGGTATTCAATACGAAGTAGTGGCCGTTGAGAAAGGCACCGCCGATTACAACCATGTGCGCCTAAAGCGCACCTTTGTTGAGAAAAACCCAGGCTTTGATGACTTTCTAAATAGCTTTATTCACGGCAACAAACGGCGTTACAAAATCAATTTAGATAACACCCTCGATGCGGTGATTTGTAAAGGCTACGAGCAATACTATTTGCCACGGGTGTGCTCATTATTTGTTTTTATTAGCGAAAAGCAAAAAGCGCTTTTACCGACGATGGTATTAACCAATGAAAACAATGCACCAGTGAGTTATTACTTTGAGGATGAGAAAAAACATTCTTGTTTGTATTCTGTCTTCAATCATAAGCGCTTACAAAAGCTGATTGCACAGCCAAATGCCGTCAAAGAAGCCATTTGTCATGTATTTACCCACTCAAGTAATGGCAAAATTTACTTTTACTCTGCGCTTGAACATGATCTAGAAGAAATGCAGCAACTTCGTGCGCTGTTCTTCGCCTTTGGTAGCAAAAAAGACAGCTGGCGCAGCTTTAAAGTGCAACTTATGCCCAGTCACCATGAAGACGCCTTTATCCCACTTTCGCTGCCGGCAAGTGCAGGCAAAAGTGTTGAAAAGCTCAATAAGCGCCCCACGCCTCGGGTGCAAGGCTTTATTCAGGATGTAAAATACCTGATGCTCCTTACCGACATTACCTGCAGCTATGTTACCGAGCAATACCAAGAGCTGAGCTATGAGCCATCATTAGTAAACCAATTGAAAAGATTTGGTCATGGCAAAGCCAACACTCCACCTGTTATTGAGCGCGTGGCGTTAGATTACGTTAACTTAAGAGCACACCGACGTTATTTATATAAAACCCATGTCACCGTGCACATTGATGGCTTAGGCAGCTTTAGTGGCAAGACTCGAGACTTTTCTGTAATGGGCCTGCAAGTTGAGTGCAATGAACCGGTGGAGATTAGCAAAGGCGACACCATTCACTTAGATTTAGTCGACTTGCAACGGCTGACGAAAAAACATGACCTAACCAATTTGCGTTATGAAGTAATGGCGGTGAATAAAGCCAAGACCATTATCAATTTAAAAGTGCAAAAAATTGGCGATATGGATCACAGCGCAATGTCATTCTTTAAGGTGTTGATTGATAACAATAAGAATAAACTAGTTCCGTGTGAAGAAGCCCCTAAAATCCCAGGACTGTCGACAGCACTGCGCAACATGGTTACCAAATCGGTGTGTCAATTCCCGTTGTATTTACACAAGGAAACCGCCCACAACACCGTTGGCGCGATTGGCCAAGGGCTCTACCCTTCTTCTTTGCATCAAATATTGCATTCTTTTAGTAAAAATAACGACAACACCTTAGATGCTAAATCGCTCTTCCCTGAGCGCTTCGTGGAAGAGAAGTTAACCGAAGTACTAAAAGGGCAATCACGGCAAGATAAGCCATTGAAGTACCTTTTATTTATTCGCTTCGACCCGCAAAAGGCAGATCAACACGAAGCAATTAAAGCGCAAGTTATTGCCGATGGCGAGTCCCTCGATAGCTTGTATTTGTTTGCTAAAAAAGCCATGCGTCGAGATATTTTGTTTGTTTATCAGCTCTATGTGTCGAAAACGGGTCGCCCAGACATGGATTACCTAGCCAATGAACTGAAATACATCAGCCACTATGCCATCCACAAGGCAAAAGATTTAGAAGAGGCGCTGTGGGCCATTACTGGAGTGTGCGATCTGGTCGACGTCAGTGACTATATTGCCAGCAATATTAAAGTCGAAGACATTCTAGTGGAAGACATGACGCAGCGAAAACAAGACTGGCTTGAGGCTAATTATAAGGGTTAGCCTCCACAGCAACATATACCTTTAAGCCACCCAACCAAATAGCGTCAGTACGGCAATAATCACCAAATAAAACAGAATGTTGCGCTTTACTAAGCGCATCATACAGCTGGCTTCAAAGGTACAACCAAGAAATTGCTGCTCTATTTGTTCCGCCGCCAATGCAGTGCTGGTGACTACTTTGCGGTTTGTGGTTCTAAAATCAAAGGCATACTTTAGCCAACACGAAGTGCCATTAGAAAAGTTGCCGATAATTAAAAAGCCGAAGCTGGCAATTCTCGCAGGCAACCAGTTTAACCAATAAAACAAGCTGCAAAATTGCTCTGCTAGATGACTAAATGCGGGCTGTTCTTGCTCTTGTTGCCAATGCACTATTTGCCTTACCATGGCATACAGCACCGCTCCTGGAGCGCCTAGGGCGACAAACCAGAATATCACTGTGCAATAATGCTGAAAGTTAATCCACGCCAAGGTTTGACCAAAGGTTTCACCACCGGGTTCGTTTTCTAGCTTATCTTGCCCCATTTGCAGCGCATACAGAGTAGCCGCTTCGTTATCACCACGAGTGAGGGCATTCAAATAGCCTTTATACAGTTTACGATACTTGGCGCAGCCAAAACACACCAACAACACCGCAATATTGACGGCAAATTGCCAAAACACAAAATCACTGATGCTATAAATAAGCGCAATCGCCAAGGCAGGTAACACCAGCCAGATCATGGTACCCAAAGGCGACCCTAATACTCCATTTTTAGCCACCATGGATTTAGTTCTGGCTAAATACTCCTGCAAATAATGCTCTATTTGCCAATAGTTTGCTTTGGCGCCAAGTCGCTCAATAATCAGTGCAATAATAATGGATATTAAAATCATAGCCGCTTAGCTCTCATGGTGTTGTAACAAGGTGAAGTAATGCTGCCAATCAAATGCAGGTCCAGGGTCGGTTTTGCGTCCGGGTGCAATATCACTATGCCCCACAATACGCTCTTTGTTAATCGTTGGGTAGTGCTGCTGCAGCCAAGCCGTAACCCGCACCAAGCTTTGATACTGCTGCTCAGTGTAGGCAGAGGTGTCGGTGCCTTCCATCTCAATGCCAATGGCAAAGTCATTGCACCGCGTTCGGCCCTGAAACTCAGACACTCCAGCATGCCAAGCCCGCGCACTAAAAGGCACATATTGAGTAATGCTGCCATCGCGGCGAATAACACAATGAGCAGAAACCCGAACGTCTGCCAAATCGGTAAAACTAGGGTGTGCCTCACAATCGATAACGCCCATAAACAGGTCATCGATATAAGGTGTGCCAAAACATCCCGCCGGCAAAGAGATATTGTGGATCACCAGCAAGTCTATCGCGCAGCCTTCGGGGCGCTCATCATAATGTGGAGAATTTTTTTGCTCTGCAAAAGGAAGCCAATGCAATGTATTAGTCCCAAGCGCTAAATTTGGTTTTAGTATAAAGGCAAAGAACAACAAAAAATAGCCACTGTCATGGACTTAAGCGCTTATAAACAGAGAAATAAATCGCCAAAGGCATAGTACCAGCCCCTTAGCACACTGCTCCAACCACTTTGGCTTTTTAGCGCTGCATAAAGCTGCGCCTACAGCAGGCCCTTTGCCAATATCATAGAATGTAGGCGCGGGTTTACCCCGCGATGTTTATGGCCAAAAGCGCTACATAAAGTAGCGCCTACATCAGGCCCTTTGCCAATATCATAGAATGTAGGCGCGGGTTTACCCCGCGATATTTATAGCTAAAAGCGCTGCATAAAGCTGCGCCTACAGCAGGCCCTTTGTCAATATCATAGAATGTAGGCGCGGGTTTACCCCGCGATGTTTATGGCCAAAAGCG
>NZ_JBLWMW010000046.1:9931-17604 GCF_048515945.1 Pseudoalteromonas 'SMAR' | reverse complement strand
TACATCAGGCCCTTTGCCAATATCATAGAATGTAGGCGCGGGTTTACCCCGCGATGTTTATGGCCAAAAGCGCTACATAAAGCAGCGCCTACATCAGGCCTTTCGCCAGTATCATAGAGTGTAGGCGCGGGTTTACCCACGATGTTTATGGCCAAAAGCGCTGCATAAAGTAGCGCCTACATCAGGCCCTTTGCCAATATCATAGAATGTAGGCGCGGGTTTACCCCGCGATGTTTATGGCCAAAAGCGCTACATAAAGTAGCGCCTACATCAGGCCCTTTGCCAATATCATAGAATGTAGACGCGGGTTTACCCACGATGTTTATGGCCAAAAGCGCTGCATAAAGCAGCGCCTACATCAGGCCTTTCGTCAATATCATAGAATGTAGGTGCGGGTTTACCCCGCGATATAGTATAAGCCTATAATAACAACCCCAAAACAACATCCCGCTCAATATAAATAATCCAGCAGTCACAGCAATTGTGCTCAACAGCAAACCCGCGTAAAATTCGCCCCAGTAGCCAACTAAACAGACAACACCATGATTGACCAAACACTTATAACGCAATTAGTGAAACAAGCACTCGATGAAGACCTTAATTACCAATCTGCCGCTGAGGGCGATATTACCGCAGCACTGATCCCACAGGAACAGCAAGCTAATGCCTATGTGATCACCCGCGAAGACTGTGTTTTCGTTGGTAAAGCGCTAATTGAAGAAGTGTTTAACCAAGTCGACCCAAGTGTTGATGTGGAAGTGTTAGTCGCCGATGGCGACAAGGTTGCCGCCAATACTAGACTGTTTACGGCAACCGGCTCTGCACGAGCTATCCTTACTGCTGAGCGCACAGCGCTTAACTTTGTGCAAAGCCTATCGGGCACGGCCACTACGACGGCAAAATACGTAGATATGCTTGCTGGCACCGAAACCAAACTACTGGACACCCGCAAAACCATTCCAGGCTTACGAGCCCTGCAAAAATATGCAGTAAAATGCGGCGGCGGCGTTAACCACCGTATTGGCTTATTCGATGCGTATTTAATCAAAGAAAACCACATTGCAGCCTGTGGTGGCATCAATAATGCCGTAAGTGCAGCCCGCAACAACCACCCTGATAAACCCGTTGAAGTGGAAGTTGAGAACCTTGACGAACTACAACAAGCGCTCGATGCTGGCAGCGACATCATTATGTTGGACAACTTTAGTGTCAGCGATATTCAACAAGCAGTTACAATCACAGCAGGCCGCGCTAAGCTTGAGGTCTCGGGTAATATGACCATAGAAACACTCTCCACCTATGCTCAAGCGGGGGTGGATTTTATTTCCAGCGGCGCCCTCACCAAGCACTTACAAAGCATCGACTTATCCATGCGCTTTGAATAATCAAGCAAATGTTAAAGAGGCACTATAATACTGTGCCTCTCGCCAACTAGTTCTAGTTCAAAAGCACTACCCACGAACTTACTCTAGTGCAAAAGCACTAAGTGTAAGCCCGTGTAACCTAAAAACATCCCCTAATTAATTGACAAAAAGCGATAAAAAACGTTAAATACGACAAAAGAATGAGAGTGTAACATCTTTTTAATGTTCTCTTGCTCTTTGCTGGCGCTGAACTGAATCCGTTTTTGGAAAAAACATCTGATTACTTGAGCTTACACAAACTATTCAATGATTTATTACCATCTTTGGATTGCTAAGCTCAGCACTTACTATTAAAGTAAATGTTAATAGTGACCTGAAAGAAAAGTTTAGTGCTACACTTTATTTTAGTTGATTAGGGACTGGTCACATTTTAGTAAGTCTGGTTTTAATAGTGACTAAGTGGGCATACTGGTTTAGCCATTGCCTAACTTCATGATTAAAAAACTTACGTTTTATTGCTAATGGTTTAATAAACGCTTAACGTATCCTTGCTATGTTAAGCCACTTATAATTTAGGAGAGACATCATGACTCAAAAACAACAGGGTGGTTTTACCCTAATCGAACTAATGATTGTAGTTGCAATCGTAGGCATCTTAGCCGCAGTTGCATTACCTGCTTACCAAGACTACACAGTTAAAGCACGCTTCACAGAGGTTGTTACTGCAACAAACTCGATAAGAACCACTATGACTGAGTGTCTACAAACGAATAACAATGTAATTGCATCATGTGATACTTTTGGCGAGTTAGGATTAGCTGCACCTGTGGCAACAGATAATCTTGCCAGCGTAGCTATCGCTGAAACTACGGGTGTTATTACAGGTACTGGTACTGCAGTGGCTGGAGGTTATACCTATACAATGACACCTCCATCAATTGATCCAGCCGATCCAGCACCATCTACTTATGTATTTACTAAAGGCGGCACATGTACTTCCGCTGATATTACAAATCTTTGCTAGAGATCGTATTGGGGAGCTTAGCTCCCCTACAACTGTGAGCTCTAATGAAAACAAAAACAACAAAACCTAATGACCTTGATACCTTTCAATGGCAAGGCGTTAATAACCGCGGAAAACGTTTAGACGGTGAGATCACAGGCTCGAGTGTAGCCCTAGTCAAAGCCCAACTCAGAAAACAAGGCATTACCCCTTCCAAAGTAAAACGTAAGCCTAAACCTTTATTCGGCATGTCTGGGTCGCAAAAAATCACTTCCCAAGATATTGCCACTATTACTCGTCAAATAGCGACTATGCTTACTGCAGGCGTTACATTAGTTCAAACTCTAGAAATGCTGACTCGAGGTACTAAAAATAAGTCACTTTCAAAACTGTTAGGCCATGTTTGTGATGAAGTAAAAGCGGGCCAACCTTTGGCGAAATCACTACGTGCTTACCCTCGTTATTTTGATGAGCTCTATTGTGACTTGGTTCACTCCGGCGAGCAGTCGGGTGCGCTGGATACCATTTTTGACCGTGTTGCCTTATATAAAGAAAAAACAGAAGCATTAAAGTCTAAAATTAAAAAGGCAATGTTCTACCCTATCGCCGTTTTGACTGTCGCACTGATTGTTACCGCGATTTTGTTAATATTTGTGGTGCCACAATTCCAAGATATTTTTAACGGCTTTGGCGCTGAGTTACCTGCCTTTACACTTGTGGTTATTGCTATTTCTGAATTTATGCAAGAGTACTGGTGGGTGTTTGTGTTAGGTCTTGGCCTGGCTGGTTACACCTACAAAGAACTGTTGATACGAAGCTCCGCTGTTAAGCACTTTAACGACCGCATGATATTAAAGATCCCTGTGATTGGCGAAATTCTAAAAAAAGCAGCGGTTGCTCGTTACGCCCGCACCTTGTCGACTACGTTCGCTGCTGGTGTGCCACTGGGTGATGCCCTTGACTCTGCAGCTGGGGCCTCGGGTAATGTCATTTATAAAAACGCCATTCGTGAAATTAAAGCTGAGGTGAATGCTGGTAATCAGATGCACTGGGCCATGCATAATACCCGAGTATTCCCAGATATGGTGATACAAATGGTGTCGATTGGTGAAGAATCAGGCGCGCTCGACTCTATGCTGGCAAAAGTCGCTAATATTTATGAACAAGAAGTGGACGACGCTGTAGATGGCCTTTCCAGTTTACTCGAGCCAATGATAATGGTAGTGCTGGGGATACTGATTGGTGGCCTTATTATTGCCATGTACTTACCAATCTTCCAATTAGGTTCAGTAGTTTAAACCATATTGCAGAGGGTCAAAGACGCTCTACAATCAAGCCTTATGATAAAATGTTTCTATTCATTGAGTTAACTCACTTCTTCAATAATCAAAATAAGTATTCCCTATGCAAGATGTAATCGAATTAATGCAAACCCAAACTTGGTACTGGCTGTTAAGCGTGGGCGTAGTGAGTGTGTGTATTGGCAGCTTTTTAAATGTGGTGATTTTGCGCCTGCCTAAAATGATGAAAAGTAACTGGCAGAGTGAATGCCGTGTTTTACTTGAAGACGAACTAGCCGCCCCAGAAAACACACCAACAGCAGCCTTTAATTTAGTTACCCCACGTTCACACTGCCCTAGTTGTAAAACGCCCATCAAAGCCTGGCAAAATATTCCTTTAATTAGCTGGCTGTTACTTAAAGGCAAATGTAAACACTGCCAAACGCGCATATCAGTACGCTACCCGTTAGTAGAGCTCACCACCATGGTGTTATCAACTTGGGTGGCATGGCGTTTTGGTGCCACCGCTGAAGCGCTTTTGTATATTGTGATTACTTGGATATTGGTTGCCCTAACGGTCATTGATATTGATGAAATGCTACTGCCAGATCAGCTTACGCTACCAACCCTGTGGTTCGTGCTTATTGCTAGTACCATGGGCGTAGGTGTTGCACCAGAGCTTGCCATTATTGGCGCGGCAGTGGGCTATTTAAGCTTATGGAGCGTATATTGGTTATTTAAGTTACTCACTGGCAAAGAGGGCATGGGCTATGGCGACTTTAAGTTACTGGCCATTTTTGGCGCCTTAATGGGGTGGCAAGCCATACTCACCATTATTCTCCTTTCCAGTTTAGTGGGTGCCATTATTGGTTCAATTCAGTTGAGTGTACAAGGCAAAGACAAAGCCACCCCTATTCCATTTGGCCCTTACTTGGCCATCGCTGGCTGGATAACTTTGATGTATGGTGAGCAGTTGCAGCTTTGGTACGTCAATTTAATTATGTAGATGAAAATGTTAAAAACGAATAATTGGATTTTAGGGCTCACCGGTGGCATTGGCGCCGGCAAAACCGCCGTTAGCGACTATTTGGCTCAACAAGGCATTGTGATTGTGGATGCCGATGTTGTGGCAAGAGAAGTGGTAGAGCCAGGCAGTGAGGCACTGGAAGCGATTAAAGAAGAGTTTGGTGAGCAAGTTATTCAAGCCGATGACAGCTTAAATAGAGCCAAGCTAAGACAGCTTATTTTTGCCGACAACAATAAAAAGCAGTGGCTCAATAACCTACTCCACCCGCGTATTCGAGATAGTTTACTTAGTCAGCTACAACAGGCTAACAGCGAGTACGTGGTGCTCTCAGCGCCTTTGTTGTTTGAAAACGGCCTAGAAAAATATTGTGATGCCACTTTACTTGTCGATGTCCCGGTGGCTGTGCAAATATCTCGCACCAGCTCGCGCGATGGCGTCGATAAAGCGCAAGTAGAAAGCATTATCGCCGCACAAATGAGCCGTGAAGAAAAGCGGCAAAAAGCCGACTTTATTCTCAATAACGACCGTGAACTGACACAAACCTTGGCTGAGCTTGAGCAACTAAATAAAAAATTCGAGACACTGGCAAAAGCAAAAAGCAATACTTTATAATGATCTTGTCAGCATGGCCGATAACCAGAAAAGCCGCTAACAAACTTGGCATATCACCAACTTAATGATAAACATTGATATTACACTCGGTGTAAAGGCAAAGAGGTATTATGGAGCATCATTCCCCCCTACTGCGTAAATTTATAACCTTAGGGCGCGTAACCGCAGAGCAAGTTAAAGCCCGCCAAAATGAAGCGAATACCACGGCGGAGTTAATTTGCTTAAGCTCAGGAATGAGCTCTAAAGAGCTGGCGCAAGAGTGTTTAGACTTATTTAAAGTCCCCTACTTTGACCTTGAGCAGTTTAATGTTGCTGAAATTCCTAAAGAGTTGGTGAAAGAAAAGCTGATCCGTAAGCACCATATTTTACCGCTGGTAAAAAAGGGCCGAAAGATTTTTGTTGCCGCCTCAGATCCCACCGATTTTGGTGCCTTTGAAAACTTTGAATTTAGCACCGGCTTGCAGTGCGAAGTACTGGTTGCCGATCATAAGTTGGTTGAGAAAAAAATCGACCAACTGTTAGACGCCACTGGAAGCTTGTCCATTTCAGAATCTGAGTTTAAAGAGTTTTCTGATATGGATATTGAGGAAGAGCCCAAGCCACAAGCACAAAACGAAGAAAAAGACGACGCCCCCATTATTGTTTATATCAACAAGATTTTAATGGATGCCATTAAAAAAGGCGCGTCGGATTTGCACTTTGAACCGTATGAGAAAAAATATCGGGTACGCTTTCGTATTGATGGCTTATTACACGAAATGGCCAGCCCTCCCAATTCTTTGGCTACCCGCTTAGCGGCTCGAATAAAAGTCATGGCGCACCTAGATATTGCCGAAAAACGTAAGCCACAAGACGGTCGCATTAAGCTGAAAATCTCAGAGCGTAAAAGCATTGATTTTCGTGTTAGTACCCTGCCTACCATGTGGGGCGAGAAAATCGTAATGCGTATTCTCGACTCTTCCAGTGCCATGCTGGGTATCGATGTGTTGGGTTACGAACCTGAACAGAAAAAGCTTTATTTAGAAGCCCTGGAACAACCTCAAGGGATGATCTTAGTGACCGGCCCCACCGGCTCGGGTAAAACCGTGTCTCTTTATACCGGCTTAAATATTCTTAACCAGCCAGAGCGCAATATTAGTACCGCCGAAGATCCGGTGGAAATTAATCTTGAAGGCATTAATCAGGTGCAGATCAATCCCAAAGCGGACATGACCTTTGCTAACGCCCTAAGAGCCTTTTTGCGACAAGATCCCGATATTGTCATGGTTGGTGAGATCCGTGACCTAGAAACCGCTGAGATCTCCATTAAAGCGGCACAAACTGGTCACTTGGTATTGAGTACCCTACACACCAACTCAGCTCCAGAAACATTAACGCGCTTGCTGAATATGGGCGTGCCAGCCTACAACGTAGCAAGCTCGGTAAGTCTGATCATTGCCCAGCGCCTAGCTCGCCGCCTGTGCCCTAAATGCAAAACACCAGAAGAGCTACCGGAAGAAGCCTTGTTAGAGCAAGGGTTTACCCAGGAGCAAATTAAGTCAATGACACTTTTTGCCCCTAAAGGCTGTGAGCACTGCACCGAAGGCTATAAAGGCCGTGTAGGTATTTATGAAGTGGTGAAAATTACCCCAGAAATTGCCCACCTTATTATGGATGGCGGCAATGCCATAGAAATTGCAGAAGCCGCACAAAAGCTCGGCTTTGCCAACATTCGCCAGTCCGGCCTCAAAAAGGCCGCAGATGGCGTGACCTCATTAACGGAAATTAACCGCGTCACCAGCTTTTAGGTTAATAAGCGCTGCGTAAAGCAGCGCCTACATCGGTTTTCAACCAAATGAATGTCCATGTAGGCGCGGGTGTACCCCACAATGTTTCACATTACAAGCGCTGCGTAAAGCAACGCCTACATCGTTTTTTTCACCAATCAAACTACATGGTGGGAACGGGTTTACCCCGCGATATTTCACATCGCAAGCGCTGCGTAAAGCAACGCCTACAACGGTTTTCTCACTAATACAAATTACCTTGTAGGCGCGGGTTTACCCCGCGATATTTCACATCACGAGCGCTGCGTAAAGCAGCGCCTACACCGGAATTTCAACCATACGAATGACCATGTAGGCGCGGGCTTATCCCGCGATGTTTCACATCACAAGCGCTGCGTAAAGCAGCGCCTACACCGGTTTTCAACCAAATGAATGTCCATGTAGGCGCGGGTTTATTCCGCGATGTTTCACATTACGAGCGCTGCGTAAAGCAGCGCCTACATCGGTTTTTTCTCCAATATTAATTACATGGTAGGAGCGGGTTTACCCCGCGATGTTTCACATCACAAGCGCTGCGTAAAGCAACGCCTACAACGGTTTTCTCACTAATACAAATTACCT
>NZ_JBLWMW010000046.1:0-9831 GCF_048515945.1 Pseudoalteromonas 'SMAR' | reverse complement strand
TTTCACATCACAAGCGCTGCGTAAAGCAGCGCCTACATCGGTTTTTAAACCATACGAACAGCCTGGTAGGCGCGGGTTTATCCCGCGCTCTTAACATTGGTTAAATTGACTCTGCTGCAATCTACTTTTAGACTGAGGCCATTGAAAAAGCAATGAAGTAAATGCTGCTATGACAACAATTGTAAAATGTCCTACTTGCCAAAAATCAGTGGAATGGGGTGATAAAAGCCCCTACCGCCCGTTTTGTTCCAAGCGATGCCAACTTATCGATCTAGGTGACTGGTCAGATGAATCAAATAAGATATCAACGCCACTGAAAAATGCCGATATGTCGCCAGAAGAAGCAGAAAATATGATTGAGGATATTGAGGCCATGCTGGCCAAAAACGATGATATCTTTTTTAAGGAATAACGACTAAATTAAGCCGCTACATAGATTTTAGCGGCTTCGATATGCGTTTATATTATGTCGTTTCAGCTTCAATACGTCTTGACTGAGAACGAGTGATGAATGAGCAAATGTATAAAAGACACATCACTAAACCAAGCAAGGTCCCTTTTATCTCTTCAATGTAGTCATACATAAATTCGAGTTCCCAAAACTGACTCGCGAAGCTTTCAGCGACACCAAAATATTCAAGATGTCTTAATAGATTTTCGCCAATGGTTAATATGTCTACAATGATGAAAAGCACGAAAATTCCAAGCATCGGTGCATCGACAATGCTTTTTGTTAAAATTTCAGGCCATACTTTTTCATTCTTTGCATAAACTCGCAGCATTACTTCGCGGCGCACCAATATGAAATAGAAAACCAGAGTATCGATGACTAAATGAGTCAAAAAGAATGCATTATTTTCGACGAAATGAGAGTATTGACCCAGAACCGTCTTGCTTAGAATTGTTACTACTAATAGCTCTAATACAGAAAATATAGCTAGGACTGACAGCACATAACAATAACTCTTGTCGGCCCTATTACTCAACCAAAGTAAAGCTAGAGCCATTAATGTTATTGGAATGCTCACATAAACAGTGGCATATTCTAAAATTGCGCCACCTACAGCGGTAAAAATAAGCAGTAGTGCCAAAAGTCTGTAGATTGGTTTCATCACTTTGAGTCTCTATTCCCCTGCTTAGGGTTGGCTATAACCTACAGCACTATGAGTAGTTACTGGTTGCGTCTCAGTTTCTTCTTTAGGCTCACTACGAGGACCTCCACCTTTAGAGTCTTGAGAACCACCAAAAACCTTTTCTGGGTTAATTAAGACGCACTCACTAAATTTTACTTTTTTCGCTTTTGGTTTTTTGTTCATTTTCAGCATGTTGAGCCTCTTTTTCAAATGATCTTGTAACATGCCCTGCCCCTTCCAGAATATCACTAAGACGGATACGGCAGAGCTCCGACAGTTTAATTAAGGTACCTAAACGAAACGAGCTAGTTCCGTTTAGATAATCGTCTAGTGTGGTAAGACCGATCCCGAGCTTTTGGCTAATAACTTTTTTGGTATAACCCTTACGCTTTTTCAGTTCTTTTAGCAGCTCTTGGATGCGGAGTGTCACCTCGTATTCTTCAGGTGTCTGCATGTCTCCCTCAGTGATACCCTATAACAAACAGCCAACAACAACGAATACATTTATTACTCTACAGAAAACAAAAGTTATTGGGAAGTTTGTGAACGAAAATTCATTTTTTCTTCATTACCTCAAAACATCATAGAGTTATCAGCACACCTGCCAAAAACACTCTACTTTTAAATGTAACATGAGCAATAATTGTTATCAATATGTAATATTAATTTTTTTAATTTCGTAGTATTTTCTTAGTTCTTTAACAACAGCGAAAAAGCCCTAAACTTACTTGTAGGGCTTGTTATTTACGATAAAACTGAGTTTTGGCTCTAGCCTTTGTGCTGCTTTTTATGACCGCGGTGGCGCATTCTCCATGACTGGATTTTTTCTCGCTGCTCAGCGCTCAAAACGTGAAAGACTTTGTGTCTGGTTTCCATGGCCAGTAACACCCACTGCTGCTTTTTACTCTGCCCTTGCTCGAGTAATATCTGCGCCTGTACTTTATCAAATACTTCAGACTCCATTAGAGCTTTCATGGCGTCGCGGTGAGCTTGACGGTCTTCTTTGCTGGTTTCGCTTTTTAATGCTTTTTTGGCTGCTTTATAGTCGCTAAAGATGGCGCGTAGTTGAGTGCGTTGCGCTTCGGTAATATCAAGTTTTTGCTGACCTTTTTCTGATAGTAGTAACCGTGCTGAATGTTCTAATTGGCCGCCATAAGGTTTGGCGCTTACCTCTGTGCTGAGCAGTCCTACGCTGAGTGCGCTTGCCAGTACTAATGTGGTTAACAGTTTCATATTGGGCTCCTTGTTTGCCGTTGTGATGTTAACCCTACTTTAGTGGCAATAGCGAAAAGCAACGTCAGCGACAAGTAAAGTTATGTCAGTGCTTTGCAAAAAAGCGCAAAGCCAATTTACATATTACTACCAACTGCGGTCTAATAAGCTTGAACATAGATGGGTTACCGCTGAAGTTATAAGCAACTGGATGACTGCATGAAACATTCCATTTTATTAATTGATGATGATAAAGGCTTGTGTGAGTTACTCCATGAGTACTTTAGTGCCGAAGGCTTTAACGTTGCCATGGCGCATACCGGCACGCAAGGCTTAAGCCAAGCGCTTAAAGAAGACTTTGATGTGATTTTGCTCGATGTCATGTTGCCTGAAATGGATGGCTTTGAAGTGCTCAAGGCCTACCGAGCAGAAAAAATGACCCCTATTATTATGCTTACCGCCAAAGGCGATGACTTTGACCGTATTTTTGGTTTGGAGCTTGGCGCCGATGACTATATTCCTAAGCCTTTTAACCACCGCGAGTTATTAGCGCGAGTGAAAGCTATTACCCGTCGAGTTGACCATTATAAACAACACGCCAACCAGCACGCGTACCATTTTAAACAGCTAACCCTCGACGTGGCTGCCCGTAGCGTGCACGTAAATCAGCAGCCTTTGTCATTAACCGGCACGGAGTACGAGATATTGCACTTGCTGGTGAAATCGGCAGGTGAAATAATTGATAAACAAACCATTTCTCGCCAAGTGCTGGGGAGGCCTTTGGTCCCTTACGACCGCTCTATTGATATGCATGTGTCCAACGTACGTAAAAAATCGCTGAGCACTGCGAAGATGCCTATATTAAAACCATTCGTGGCGCAGGCTACGTGTTTTTACAGGCGTAAAGATGACTAAGCGCTTACTATTTAAAGTTTTCCTCTGGTTTTGGCTCACCATAGTCACCACCGTGTTATTACTGATAGGTATCAGTTTGTTGCAACCCGAAGTGGTAGAGAGCCGAAAGATTTCGAAGTCGATGCAACATAACCTCCATCATGTTGCGCGGGTTCTCACTAAGGCCAGTAAGACCCCAAACTTTTCCCTATCGTCTATTGCAAAGCTTAGGGTGCGTAAGGCAGACAACATCTATCTAAGCCACCGCGATGCCGCGAAAAGTGTTGTTGCCGACGCAAAACTGTCAGCACTAAACTTAGATCTACTGAGTTTAACGGACGACACTTCTAGCAGCGCAATTTACACCTTAGGGTACCGCGCTTTTGGTCCATTGGAATTGCAATTACAAGGCGAAACCTACCGGCTTTACCTAGTGTTTCCCACGCGCGAGGCTAGCGTATTAGTAAAACTGCGGGTATTGCCGATTTGGGTAAAAATAGCCGTTATTTTTAGCGTCAGTTTATTGCTGTGCTTTTGGTTTACCCGAGATTTGCTGACCCCCATCAAACAATTACAAACAGCCGCTTCGCACTTAGCTAAGGGCGATTTAACCAGCCGCGCAGCCATTGATGAAAAGCGTCAAGATGAGCTTGGGCAGCTCGGTCATGACTTTAATATTATGGCCGACAGGCTAGAGTCGTTAGTCAACAACCATAAGCGCCTATTGGCGGATATTTCTCATGAGTTACGCTCGCCCTTAACCCGGCTACAAATGGCTGCGGGTTTGGCAGGCAAACACTCAAGTGAGGCCAGTGAAGAGTATATTGTTCGTATTGAGCGTGAAGCACAATTGGTTGAGCATATGCTTGGAGATATTCTTCATCTCGCCAAGTTGGAATCCGATCAGGTGCCCTTGGAAAAGCATAAAATCTCGTTAGTTGACCTGTTAGATTCGGTGCTCGACGATGCCCAGTTTGAAGCACAGCAATTAGCAAAGCAGGTGTTGATCTCCCCCCTACCAGAGGTTAGCTTATATGGCGATCCTATGTTATTAAACCGCGCTTTTGAAAACATCATTCGCAACGCCATTAAATACGCTAAGCAACAAGTCGAAATTGAGTTCAGCTGCCATGAACAGCGCTTAACCTGTACCATCCGCGATGATGGCGATGGCGTGCCAAGCGATATGCTGGATAAACTCTGTATTCCCTTTTTCCGCGCATCCAGTGCACGCACCCCAGCGCAACAAAAAGGTGGCTTTGGTTTAGGCTTGGCCATTGCACAGCATGCCCTTAAAGTGCATGATGCACATATACAATTTACCAATAAGGTGGGGTTAGAAGTCACAATTGTGCTTCCCACGGTTTAACTAACTATGACGTTTTACAGCACAAGCCAGCAATTAGAACAGCACCTTCCCGACATAGATCAGCATTGGCAACAGGCACAAAAAGGCTTTTTTAACTCGCCCTTTGGACGCCTATTTTACACCTATCACATTCCAGCGAATGCCACTCACGCCGTGGTACTGGTTAACGGTCGGATTGAATCGGCGCATAAATATCGCGAGCTGCTGTGGGAACTGAGCCAAAATAGGCTTGCGGTATTTACCTTTGACCACCCCGGGCAAGGATACTCTGAGCGCCTACTCCCAGATACACAAATAGGCTATGTCAGACGCTTTGAAAACTACGCAGAAGCACTCCACTGCTTTATGACGGATATCGTCTGTAAGCACACGCAATTACCCATTGTACTACTGGCGCACTCTATGGGCGCCGCCATTAGCTGTGATTATTTGCAGCTATTTCAGCCTAAACAAGTGGTTGCAGGTTACCTCTCAGCGCCCATGCTAGGGATCAATACCGCACCTTACCCCACTTGGGTGGCGCAAGCCATTGCCGCCACGGCCTGCTTGCTAGGCTTAGGTAAACGTTATGCCATTGGGCAAACGCAATACCTCGAAAAACCTTTTGCCGACAATGACCTTACTCATTGTCCTGAGCGCTACGCACTATTTCGCGGACTGTATAACCAATACCCAGAACTGCAGCTGGGCGGCGTGAGTTTTGCCTGGCTGAATGCAGCACTGCGTAAGTGCCAAGCTCTGCAACATGTGAATATAAAGGTGCCACTGCGCATCGCCAGCGCTGAGCAAGACACTGTGGTAGACAATCTGGCGCAAAGGCAATTTGCGGCAAAACAGCCGCACACCACCATCACGTCGTTTGCAGGAAAGCACGAGCTATTATGCGAGCAAGACTCAACCCGCAAAGCCGTATTGGATGATTTTTATGCCTTTATCGGCTCGCTAGAGACCGCCAAAGAAACTGGGTCCTGATGGATAAGGATGTCCATTTCACAGTCGAACGACTGCTTGATATTGGCAACCACTTCATCGGCCACCTTATGGGCGCGCATTAGAGGCATGTCGTCATCTAACTCTAGATGCAGCTGAATAAACTTAATTTTTCCGCCTTGGCGAGTGCGCAAATCATGCACGCCATAAACATCCTCATGGCTTGAGGCAATCAGCGCGATTTCAGCTTTTTCTTCGTCTGGCAGTTCTTTATCCATAAGGTGATCGGCACTTTCTTTGGCAATGTCCCAGCTGTTATACAATAAATACATCGCCACCATAATACCGAAGATAGGATCCGCGTACTGCACACCAAAGAAGTTGAGTAGCACCGCCAACAACACAGCTAAGTTTAATAGAATATCGCCTTTGTAATGCAGCGAGTCGGCTTTAATGGCGATAGAGCTAGTGCGCTTAACCACTTGATATTGCACAGCAACCACTAATAAAGTACACACAATTGCAAACAAGCTTACCCAAACGCCAAATAAAGAGTGTGGAATATTAGCAGGGTTAATAATGCGTTCTACACCGTGAAATGCCAGTAAGCTTGCGGAGCCGGCAATAAATGCGGCTTGACCAAGTCCGGCCAGTGCTTCGGCTTTACCATGGCCAAAACGGTGATCGTCATCCGCTGGGCGTAAAGCATAGCTGAGCACGAAAAAATTCATTAACGAGGCACTAATATCAAGCAAAGAGTCGGTCAACGAACCCAGCATTGCAGCACTGCCCGATGCCAACCAAGCCCATGCTTTTGCAGCAATCATCAGGCTTACCATCACAATGGTAAAAATGCTAGAAAACCTAACCCAGAACTCGTAACTTCGCTCCACGAAAACTCCTTACCTCAACCTCTATCGTGTAATAATACAGGGTAATCCATTGAAATGAAAAATAGATTACACCAGCCACTGTGTAGCTAAAAATAAAATAGTGATCCTGCCATTGCTGCAGCGAGGCATTTGCAGGTGGAGCTATTATAGCGTGTCTAGAATACAGAAGTAATAACGACCAAGCCCCTCTCTTTGTGCTTGTACAAAAATACCATTTGGATATACTGCGCTCTCATTCACTCTGAGGTCGCCATGTTAGATATCGTACTTTATCAACCTGAGATCCCACCTAACACGGGAAATATCATTCGCTTATGTGCCAACACTGGCTTTTCATTACACTTAATTGAACCTTTGGGGTTTGATTGGGATGACAAGCGGGTGAGACGCGCAGGATTAGATTACCATGAGTTTAGCCAGGTTGAGCGTCACGCCAGTTTTGAAGACTATGTCGCTAAACATAACCCCAAGCGTGTATTTGCCTGTACCACAAAAGGCAGTAAGCATCATCACGAGGTTGCCTACGAAGCCGGAGATTGTTTGCTATTTGGCCCAGAGACCCGTGGCTTACCAGAGGAAATTATCTTCTCATTGCCAGAGCCACAGCGAGTTCGCATTCCCATGCGCCCAGACAGCCGCAGCATGAACTTGTCTAACGCGGTGTCTGTATTTGTGTATGAATCTTGGCGGCAATTAGGCTTTGCCGGAGCTAAGTAACACCATTATGCTGTTAAGAAAAAAGGCACCAGAAGGTGCCTTTGACTTTAACTTACATTTACTTTTGGGATTAATTCTTTATATTTCAGCGTGGTGCAAAATGGTGCCGACAATATCGCTGAACTTGCTTGCAGGCTTAATGGTATTCACAGTACGGCCACAGGCTTTTAGCATATCAATCAAATCGAAATAGCCTACTGGCTGACTAGCGTCTTGATCCATCACCAACAAAAACTCAAAGCCACCCTGCTCCATGGTTTTAAGCACGTTCCCGACCAAGCTGTTGGTCATTTGTTTGAGTGTAATTTGGCGAATATCAGACAGCGGGATCATGACATCGGTTACATTCAATTCGCGGCGGTTGCAGCCACGCTTTTCCGCGGTGCTTAAAACATAGCGACTGCCCAAGCGCGCAGTGGAAATAATACCGACAAACTGGTCTTTACTATCCACCACAAAACTGGCGCGACGGTGGGTTTTATCAAGCACTAATAGTGCTTCATCGATGCTGCTGTTGGCATCAATGTGTTGCATTGGGGCAAGGTGGAGATTGTGCATTAAGCAATGAGCTGGCGCTTGCTCTGGATTGTCGGTATTGCAAACGGCAGGAAAGCTCTGAGCAACCGCGGCATAGTTATTGACCGGTTGGGTTTTTAAAACGGCATACGTGTTCATAGATCACCTCTATATCAAATTAATAAGCACGAAAAAGGTTGGGCTAACTAATTTATAAAGGTGGGGCGCGAATGGACTCGGTGGTTTGTTTGTTAAATACAGCTTGCTGTTCGGTGGTGGTAACAACAAAGCCATAAGATATGTGCTGACCTTGGTTAGTGGTTAAAGCACAGTCGTCTAAATCAGGGCTGGTATTAGAGCTGTCTAAATCAACTACAATCGCTGTGGCGCTGGCGGTTTTATCACACTGTGCAGCATCGGCCGTTGACATAGTCAACAGACTCAACATACAAAATGTAATAAACCAACGTACTAACTGCATTGTATAAACTCTTTTCTAATGCCTTAATTTCAGTGTATGGGCAGCAGGGGCGCTTTACAAGTATTAAATGGCGACAAAATAGTAAGTCACTCTATTTTTGAGCAAAATATTTCATTTGATAATTTGTTACTATTCTGTGCTCGGCAAGGCTTGAAATGACGTTATACTAGAACCACAAAGATGGCATTGACCATGAAAATAATTAACTTTCAAAGAGGTGCGTTGTGCAATTGTCACGCGGTATTGAGTATTTTATTGCCGGGTTTTCTCTTATTACCCAAAAGGGGCTAAAGCGCTTTGTTTTTATCCCGCTCACCATCAACATTTTACTGTTCGGTGCGTCGCTATTTTTTCTCTACGACTGGCTAACTCAAGGGTTTGAATACTTAAATACCTTACTGCCTGAATGGTTAAGCTGGTTAGAGTGGCTAATGTGGCCCATTGCTATTTTGGTGATCTTATTTAGTTACAGTATGGTGTTTACTGTCATAACCAACTTTATTGCCGCCCCCTTTAATGGGCTGCTGGCAGAGAAAGTTGAGCTACATTTGACCAATCAAAAGGTCAACGATGATAAGCTGTTTGATATGCTTAAAGACGTACCCAGGATGCTTGGTCGCGAATGGACTAAGTTATGTTACTACCTTCCGCGAGCCATTGGCTTTTTCATTTTGCTTTGGGTGCTTCCGGTCATCGGCCAAATATTGTGGATAATGTTTACCTGCTGGATGTACAGCGTGCAATACAATGACTACCCCTTTGATAACCATAAAATCCACTTTAAACGCATGAAAGACGATCTTAAAAGTAAGCAAGGCCTATCGTACGGCTTTGGCTTTGCGGTCTTTGTGCTCACTTCCATCCCGTTTTTGAACCTGATAGTGATGCCTGTCGCCGTGTGTGGTGCCACTAAGTTATGGGTTGAGAATTACCGCCCGCAGTATCGGTGATATACTAGCCGCTGCCTCAGCTTTGCCCTGAGGTAGCTTTACTAGAAGTACTCATGGTTAATGATTAAGTCAGCTACATCGTGACTAGTTAAGAGTATGCAAACAAAAAAGCCTCGCGATTGCGAGGCTTTTAAATGCTACATTTGACCAATCAAAAGGTCAACGATGATAAGCTGTTTGATATGCTTAAAGACGTACCCAGGATGCTTGGTCGCGAATGGACTAAGTTATGTTACTACCTTCCGCGAGCCATTGGCTTTTTCATTTTGCTTTGGGTGCTTCCGGTCATCGGCCAAATATTGTGGATAATGTTTACCTGCTGGATGTACAGCGTGCAATACAATGACTACCCCTTTGATAACCATAAAATCCACTTTAAACGCATGAAAGACGATCTTAAAAGTAAGCAAGGCCTATCGTACGGCTTTGGCTTTGCGGTCTTTGTGCTCACTTCCATCCCGTTTTTGAACCTGATAGTGATGCCTGTCGCCGTGTGTGGTGCCACTAAGTTATGGGTTGAGAATTACCGCCCGCAGTATCGGTGATATACTAGCCGCTGCCTCAGCTTTGCCCTGAGGTAGCTTTACTAGAAGTACTCATGGTTAATGATTAAGTCAGCTACATCGTGACTAGTTAAGAGTATGCAAACAAAAAAGCCTCGCGATTGCGAGGCTTTTAAATGATGGTGCCCAGAGGCGGAATCGAACCACCGACACGAGGATTTTCAATCCTCTGC
>NZ_JBLWMW010000045.1:0-32277 GCF_048515945.1 Pseudoalteromonas 'SMAR' | reverse complement strand
AGCATAGCTTCGGTCTTTTTTCACCCAACTGAGCTAATGACCCGCTCAAACAATAGTTTTGAAACGCTTTAAAGTGGTGGGTCATGATGGACTCGAACCATCGACCAATGGATTAAAAGTCCACTGCTCTACCAACTGAGCTAATGACCCACTTAGCGCCGCAGAGTAGTTGTTACCAATCGTCTGCTGCGGGCGCTTATAATACTTATTTAAAATTTGAGTGCAACTGAAATAGCTAGTTTTTTTCACTTTTTATGACTAAGCGCCTAATTTTACCGCACTCAGTTCAAAAAGTAGCTTTTACATCTTGGCTAAACGTTCCGTTGCCAACTTTGCAGGTGTTGTACTTGGGTACTCTTTAATCAAGTCATTGAGTAGTTGCTTAGCTGCTGCCGACTGCCCCTGCTTATGCATGATAGTACCGAGCTTCAACATCGCTTCTGGACGCTTGTTAGACTCCGGAAAGTCATCGACAACCGTTTTAAAGTGGCGCTTTGCAGTGTTGTCTTCAGACTTAATAATAAAAAGCTGGCCTAACCAATAGTGTGCATTAGGCACGTAAACCGAATTTGGAAACTGCTTTAGAAAACCTTGAAACTCTGGGATCGCAGCATCATAGCGCTTATCTTCAATAATCATCGCTACAGTACGATCATAGGCCTCATTTTCAGACAAGTTACTACTAAACGCTTGCTCTGGAGTGACATCTGGTACTGTGTTAACCGACTTCGATTGTTCATAAACCTGACTCACCCGATTCTCAATTTCTTGATACAACTCACGCTGACGCTGCAGAACCTTTTCCAGCTTATAGCTTTGCTCTTCTGTTACTCCCCGCACTTGGCTTACTTCCTCTTGCAACATATTAAGTTGTTGCTGTAAATCAGCCTGCAGTAGGTTGCGATTTCTCATCATACTCTCTAGCTGAGAAATACGTTGCTCTAGTGTTTGAGTTGAATTTGCAGCTTCTGAAACAGGAGCGGGAGCAGCCCAAACTTGGGCGCTCCCGCTCATGAGAAAGAATGCTGCCAAAATAGTTTTCGGCTTCATAATAACTCTTTCTTAGTAAACTAATACCGCGCGACGGTTTTTAGCAAAAGCTTCTTCCGTACGTGACTTAACCATAGGCTTTTCTTCACCATAGCTGACAACAGAAATTTGGCTATCAGAAACACCTAGACTTTGCATGTACTTAGCTACCGCTTTACCACGACTTTCACCTAGTGCGATGTTGTACTCAGGCGTACCACGCTCATCAGCGTGACCTTCGATAAGTACTTTTACACTTGGGTTTTTAACCAAGAAGTCTGCGTGTGCTTGCAGTAGCTCAGTATATTGGCTCTGGATTGTTGACTTGTCGAAATCAAAGTAAACAATTTGCTCTTGACGCAATGCTTCGTATTTTTCGCGTAGTTTTTCTTCTGCAGATTTTTCGCGAGTCATTGTATTTACATCAACAGTATTATCTTGAGTAGTTGCCGCTTGATTACTTTCGCTAGCCGCGCCCTCGTCAACGCTTGAAGAAGAGCTACAAGCTGCAAGTGTCATCACTGGCAACGCGACCATTAAGGCTTTTAGAGTTTTATTAAGTTGCATCGAGTATATTCCTATATCTTTTAAATCTAACCAGCAAAATTACTGTAAAAACGGCGACCAGGCAGGTGCCTTAACTTGGCCATTCGCGACAGGTAACCTTGCCTTGAATCGACCATCCATAGACACCAGTGCCAATACCTGCTTATTATTGTGCAAGGTGCTGTATATTATCATCGAACCATTTGGCGCAATACTCGGAGACTCATCCAGTCTCGTGCGAGTCAACACTTGAAACAGCCCGGAGTCTAATTCTTTTTTGGCTATATGGTAACGGCCAAGCGTGCGATTAACCATCACCAGTCGCTTGCCATCTGGTGTAATCGAACCCGCCAAGTTCATATCACCATCAAACGTTACACGTTTAGACCTGCCAGTTTTTAAATTTAACTTATATATCTGAGCATTACCACCCCTTTCAGATGTATACACAATTTCTTGTCCATTTGGGTGCCAAGACGGCTCAGTATCTATACTACGATGACGCGTTAAGCGCTTTTCTTGTTTCGTTTTCAGGTCAATTACATAAACTTCCGTTGCGCCACCTTCATCTTTAGACAACACAGCGAGTAGTTTGGTGCCATCGGGAGAAAACTGCGGTGCACCGTTAATACCTGGGTAGCTAGTGATTAGCTCGCGCTTACCGGTATAAATATCTTGGATATAAATTTGTGACTGGCGGTTTTCAAAGGTCACATAAGCCAGTTTATTGGCATCTGGGGACCAAGCTGGTGACATTAATGGCTCTTGCGAACGTAACAACACTTGCTCATTGTAGCCATCGTAGTCGGCCACAACTAACTGATAAGGTTTGTCTTGGCCGTCTCTGACAATAACGTAGGCAATTTTAGTTCTAAAAGCGCCCTTTTCACCGGTTAACGCTTCATAGACTACATCGCTGATCTGATGGGCATAATTTCTGAAACCAGAGCTTGAAATAACACTTTGGCGACCTTCCAAAATATGGTCATCGCTCTGCATTAAGCGGCCATTACTCATCATTCTGGTCTCGCCACCCGTTAGCTGAGCACGGATCACGTCGATCAGTTCATACTTCACTAAGTAGCGTCCCGCAGATTGTTGTGTCACGGTGCCTACTACAACGGCTTCTACCCCTGCATCTACCCAAGCGGCATAATCCACTTCAGAGTCAGTGGTTGGAAGCTGTGGCATATCCAGCTCAGCAATGGGTTTAAATTTACCACTGCGCATCAAGTCGGCGGCGATAACATCGCTTAAGCTTGATGGCATTTCACCCGTGCCATTGTACTTAAATGGTACAATTGCGATAGGTCGGGCACTGTCTACCCCCTCGGTGATAACTATCTCAAGCGCAGCATATGCGAACTGAGATATCCCCAAAGTAAGCACCATAAGTAAGGTTGTGAACTTCTTTAACATGTTCTGCCTTTATAAATTTGGTTTAATTGTTAGGTTTATATTTTTAAGCTGTTCAAACACGGCTTTGTCTTTTGACACCGGTAACGTATCCGCCATTTTTACTGCTCGGATGGCCGCTTCACAGACCAACTTATCTCCGCCCAGTGACTTAACGCTAGTGACCAAGCCATTAAAGCCTAAACGAATGTTCACTCGGCATTGTTTGCCTTTCATGGTTTCATCAATAAGTAAATTAGACTGAATGCGCTGCATGATCAGGGCTTTAAACTTATCGACTTCACTGAGAACTTGTTGCTGGCGAATTTTCGCACGCGCAGCCTGCTCTTTGGCTAACTGCTCACGCAACATCTGCTCTTCCATGGCTTTTTGTCGAGCACGCTCTGCGGCTTCAGCCTTGCGCTTTTCCTCGGCTTCACGGCGCTTTCTTGCTTCTTCAGCTTTACGCAGACGATCTTCTTCAGCTTTTCTTTGTGCAGCTGCTTTTTTGGCTGCCTCTTGTGCTGCGGCCTTTTCTGCTCGTGCTTTGTCAGCCTCGGCCCGCTGCTTTTGCTCAATTTCTCGAGCGCGTTTTGCTTGTGCTTCGGCTTTTTTCTTCTCAGCCAGCTTAGCTTGACGCTCTTGCTCTAAACGCTTTATCCGCCTTGCTTCTGCTTCGCGCGCCTTTCTTGCTTGCTGAGCACGCTGCTCAAGCTCGCGAATACGGCGTTCTTCAGCAGCCTTTTTGTCTGCTTCTTGCTGTTTCAGCTTGGCGATTTTCTGCTCAACCGCTTGTTGACTTACCGACACCGCCGATACCACTTTCTCAGAAGGGGCTTGGTCATTTTTGGAATTCAGCGTCACTTCCATCACCGTAGGTGCTGGGGTATGGAAATTTGCCGTCGCAAAAAGTAGCCCACCTATAGCACCATGGAGCAGTACCGACTTAGTCACACTGTGCGATAATGTACTCATCCCTACTCCTCAAATGACTTCGTCATCAAGCCTACGGATGGCACACCCGCTTTTTTCAAAAAGTCCATTAAATACAATACTTCTTGATAAGACACGCGACCGGATCCTTTTATCATTACCGGAGTATCTGGGTTTTGCTCTAATTTCAACTTGATCACCGCGGCCACTTCAACCGCATCCATAGGAGCTTCAGGATCGGTTCCTACAGTAACAAAGTAACGGCCTTCAGCGTCAATTGTGGCAATGATTGGCGGTGTGTCTTTGGTTTCTACTAGCTCAGACTCTTCCATCTGAGGTAAGTCTACCTTTACACCATGTTGGATCAGCGGTGCTGTTGCCATAAAAATGATCAGCAGCACTAACATCACATCGATGTATGGGACTACGTTTATTTCTGCAACGGGGCGGCGGCGCTTACGCTGGTACATTTTGCTTAGCCTCTACTTGTAATGCAGCCTGACGATATAGAATGTTGGCAAACTCTTCCATAAAATTAATGTATTGCGTTTCCAGCTTTTCAACGTTTTTAGCAAAACGGTTATAGGCCATTACCGCAGGGATCGCGGCAAACAAGCCCATGGCAGTAGCAATAAGCGCTTCAGCAATCCCCGGCGCCACCATTTGCAAGGTAGCTTGTTTCACTTCACCTAGTGCAATAAAGGCGTTCATGATCCCCCAAACGGTACCAAATAAGCCGATGTACGGACTGATAGAACCCACCGTAGCAAGAAACGACAAGCTCGACTCAAGTTTTTCAATTTCTCGAGATAAGGCAACTCGCATTGAGCGATGTGTTCCCTCTACCACCACTGACGGTGACTGTATGTTGCCTTTTTTGTGTTTAGCGAACTCTTTAAATCCCGAAACAAATAAAGCTTCAATGCCCGTTGCAACACCAGGTCTGGCAGATATTTCATTATATAATTTGCTTAAGTCCATTCCGGACCAAAACTTCTGCTCGAACTTTTTCGATTGGCTTTGCGCTTGTGAAATAATATTTTTGCGCTGAAAAATAATCGCCCAGGATGCAATAGACAAGCCGACCAGTGTCAACATCACCAGTTGCACCAAAAAACTGGCTTTTAAAATTAAATCGACAAAGTTTAGTCCCGATTCCACGTTATTATACTCCTACAAGTGTTTCGGCATTGTTAGCCATTTTATTGTTAGCGCGCTACACAGTGGTGCTGGCTTTGCAACAAAGCTGATGCATAGACCAGAGAAATCCACTAAAGGTTCAGCTAGTTTAACCACACAGCATATTCCTTACAATCGCAATACCGCGAATTCATTGTATTTGACGATAAATAACACAAATGTGCCAACGAATAGCGTTCGACTGCTCTTAACGAAGGAATAGTGCCTCCTTTTACTTAAATCCTAAATATGAATCAAAACTGCATAAAAAGCCGCTTTTATGCAAAAAATGAGAATAAAACCACAAAAAACAGACTGGTCTTACCAATTAACAACAAATTATCTAATATTGATATTTTGCACAGATTTCATACAAATTCAGATTTTTCATATAGTTAATAGATAACACTTTTGACAATAAGCTTATAAATTGTACGAATAAAAAACTCATGGCATTAGATTTATTTATCCGAAAAAATAATTTTTCTAGTTTGATGAATCTCCTTCTTCACTATAATATACACCCTGTACTGAGCAAGCAGCTGAAGACTTCAGCAACGCACAGTTACTTGCAATAGGATTCTGATTTCGTATTGCAGAGATGGTGAGCTTAGTGGATAAAACCTTTGAGCAATTCATCTGTTCCCTGGATTACTTCCTTCAACTTGTTGTTTTGCCCGCATTGATTGCGGGCTTTTTTTTGCCTATTCAAAACTAATCACCTCTGCTAAACACAGCGGCTCAGCAGCAATTCCTGCCTTATAAATATCAAAGCAATGGTAATCAAATCTGGCTGAAAGCCGCTAGGTGCTGAGTACTTAGAAATGCCAGCTACTTTATCGATAAGAGACTTAATGGCGGTTGAATAGAGTAACAGAAAAGCGAAAGGAAGAGTTGCCGAGCTAAACTCGGCAGATAATGATAGGCTAGCTTATTCTGACTTGGTCAGATTAAAGTGCAGATACGCTTTGTCGGATACAATCCGGCCCCTGGGGGTGCGTTGAATAAAGCCCTGCTGGATTAGGTAAGGCTCAAGCACATCTTCAATGGTTTCTTTCTCTTCACCAATGGCCGCCGCGAGGTTATCCAATCCCACAGGCCCTCCGGTGAATTTTTCAATGATGGCAAGTAAGTACTTTCGATCCATGTAATCAAAGCCGCACTTATCAACATCAACCATATCCAGAGCCAAATGGGCAATCTCTTCGCTAATGGTGCCATCGCCTTTCACCTCGGCAAAATCGCGCACCCTGCGCAGTAAGCGGTTGGCTATTCGCGGTGTACCACGTGCCCGACGCGCCACTTCCAGCGCCCCCGGATCAGTGATTTGCAAATTAAGGTGATAGGCCGAGCGACTCACAATAGCAGATAAGTCTGTTACGGAATAAAACTCTAAACGCTGCACAATACCGAAGCGGTCCCGTAAAGGCGAGGTTAAAGAGCCCGCCCGTGTGGTCGCTCCCACTAGCGTAAACGGTGGTAAATCAAGCTTAATTGAACGCGCGGCGGGCCCTTCACCAATCATAATATCCAGCTGGTAGTCTTCCATTGCTGGGTAAAGTATCTCTTCAACTTGAGGGCTTAAACGGTGGATCTCATCAATAAACAGCACATCACCTTCTTCTAAATTGGTTAAAAGTGCTGCGAGATCTCCGGCTTTTTCTAAAACCGGGCCCGATGTGGTTTTAATATTCACTTCCAGCTCATTGGCTACAATATTGGCTAAGGTAGTCTTACCAAGCCCAGGGGGACCAAAGATCAGCAGGTGGTCCAGCGCCTCTTTTCGTGTCCGCGCCGCTTCAATGAAGATTTCCATTTGTTTTTTGACGTGAGGCTGGCCCGTGTAATCGCTTAGTAATTTAGGCCGTATTGCCCGGTCCACTAAATCTTCGTTGCCTTGGATTTCTGGCTCTATTAATCTGTCCGCTTCTATCATAGTTACATCATCGATTTCAGAGCATCTTTAATAATGCTCTCAGTGGTCATGCCATTCTTGCTTGCTGATTTTACCGCTTTTTGCGCTTGCGTTTGCTTATAGCCCAAAGCAATTAATGCCGCAACAGCATCGTCTGCCGGAGTATCACTCACGGTAGGATCCTGTTGTGGAGACAGTATCGCGGCATCGCTAAATGGCGTCAATAAGTCATTGCCAAAGTCTTTGAGTTTATCTTTCATTTCTAATACTAGGCGTTCTGCCGTCTTTTTTCCTACCCCAGGGATTTTAACCAGGGTTGTGGCATCATCGTTGTTGACACAATTAACGAACTGCTCTGCCGACATGCCAGACAAAATCGCCAAGCCGAGTTTTGGCCCGACTCCATTTGCTTTGATCAAAGTACGGAATAAAGTGCGCGCAATTTTACTATTAAAGCCAAAGAGTAGCTGAGCATCTTCCCTCACAACAAAGTGAGTGAATACGGACACCTTTTCACCGACATTGGGCAACTCATAGAAACAGGTCATTGGCATTTGCACTTCGTAGCCCACGCCATTGACGTCGAGCAAAATTTCTGGTGGTTGTTTCTCGAGCAATATTCCGTTTAACTTTCCTATCATGGTTATCTTAGCCTTCCTCTTACTGTTTTACGTGCAGCCCCGGACATTTTAATTAGGTTTTGTTTGGAATGAGCGTGACAAATGGCTACAGCTAAGGCGTCTGCAGCATCCGCCTGAGGCGTACCAGGTAACTTTAAAATACGCTTCACCATTTCCTGTACTTGTGACTTCTCTGCGCCCCCGGTCCCCGCGACGGCTTGTTTAATTTGCCGTGCAGAATATTCACTCACCGCTACATCTTGCATGGTCGCCGCCACAATCGCCGCACCACGGGCTTGGCCTAGCTTTAAGGCTGAGCTGGGGTTATGGGCCACAAAGACTTGCTCAATGGCAAAATCGCTGGGCGAAAACTGCTCAATTAATTGAGTAATGCCTTGGTAAATCGTTTTCAGACGCGTTGGAAAGTCCTGCTCTCCTACTTTGATGCAGCCACTGCCAAGATATTGAAATTTTGCACCTTGGTGAGCAATGACACCATATCCAGTAAATCTTGAGCCCGGATCAATACCTAAAATAACAGCCAATCGCTTTTTCTCTTGATTTTTTTTCTATAATGCCAAAATACTGTATGAATTACCAGTGAAGTAGCTGAGATCAAAAAAGGCGGCATTAAGCCGCCTTTTACCAACACTGTGTGCTGATTTTTATGCCTTATTGTTCGCTTGGTTCAATAAGTTGCTCATCAATAGCCACAGCCAGCTCTTTTAGCGCATCCGGATTTGCCGGGCTTGGCGCATCCGTCATTAGGCAAGAAGCTTGAGTGGTTTTCGGGAAGGCAATGACATCACGAATATTATCCGTACCACATAACAGCATAACCACTCGGTCCAGACCAAACGCCAAACCAGCATGCGGTGGGGTACCGTATTTCAGTGCATCTAATAAGAAGCCAAACTTCTCTTGTTGTTCTTCTTCATCAATGCCTAAAATTCTAAACGCCGCTTGTTGCATTTCATTGTTGTGGATACGCACCGAACCGCCACCCACTTCGTAGCCATTAATGACCATGTCATAAGCGTCCGACAGCGTATTGGCTGGATTGGCTTCTAGCTCGGCAGCCGTGACGTCTTTAGGTGCTGTAAATGGATGGTGTACGGCGTGCAAGTTGCCTTCGTCGTCTTCTTCAAACATTGGGAAGTCAACCACCCAAAGTGGCGCCCACTTAGTCAAATCGGTGATTTCTAAATCCAGACCAATCTTCAGACGCAACGCGCCCATGGCTTCGTTCACTGTGTTACGCTTATCAGCGCCGAATAGAATAATGTCACCAGTGTTTGCGCCTGTGCGTTCAAGCAGAGCATTGATCACTTCTTCGTTCAAGAACTTCGCGATTGGCGATTGTACGCCATCGATGCCAGCATCACGGTCGTTGACTTTCATCCACGCCAGACCTTTGGCGCCGTAAATACCGACAAACTTGGTGTATTCATCAATTTGCTTACGCGAAAGTTGTGCGCCGCCTGGTACAGACAATACCGCAACACGCCCTTTTTCGTCATTAGCAGGGCCGCTGAGTACTTTAAATTCAACATCTTTGACAATATCTGCAACGTCAATCAATTCCAGTGGGTTACGTAAGTCAGGTTTATCCGAGCCGTATTTGCTCATTGCCTCACTGTACGCCATCACTGGAAATGCGCCTAAATCAACATTTAGGAACGACTGCCACATTTCACGGATCATTTTTTCAGTAACGCCACGCACTTGATCTGAGCTCATGAACGAGGTTTCGATATCAATCTGAGTAAATTCAGGTTGACGATCTGCGCGCAAATCTTCATCACGGAAGCACTTTACAATCTGGTAGTAACGGTCAAAACCAGACATCATCAGCAATTGTTTAAACAGCTGTGGCGACTGCGGTAACGCGTAAAAGCTGCCTTTGTGTACGCGGCTTGGTACTAAGTAGTCACGTGCGCCTTCCGGCGTTGCTTTGGTCAGTACTGGCGTTTCAATGTCTAAGAACTCATTCTCATCTAAGAAGCGACGAACAAAGCTGCTGGCTTTTGCACGCATTTTGATGCGGTCACTCATTTCTAAACGACGCAAGTCTAAGTAGCGATATTTTAAGCGACGCTCTTCTGAGTTTTGCTGATTAAAGTCAAGAGGCAACGGCTCTGAACGGTTAATAATAGTTAAGTCCGTGCCTAGGATCTCCACTTCACCGGTGGCCATGTCTTTATTGACTTGGCTGTCAGGACGCGCACGAACAACGCCTTTAATTTGTACACAGAATTCTTGACGCAGTGCATTGGCTTTATCCATCAAGCCATCGACTTCCGGATCGAACACCACTTGCACCAAACCTTCTCTGTCTCTTAAGTCGACAAAGATAAGACCACCAAGGTCACGACGTTTATTAATCCAACCACACAGCTCAACCTGCTGATCTACGTGGTCCTTATTTAATTTTCCGCAATATATAGAGCGCATAAAATTCCTGTCAATCCAGTTTGCTCGCACGACTCTCATGGCAATTATCATCACGTCATTAGACGTCGATATAAAGCCAGCCGCTCAGACTCATTTTCAATAACCGCCAATTATATAAAAATACACTGCATTGTCATCCTCAATCTCAGATCTGGCGTGAATTCCTGTGATTTTGTTGTTGGCCATTGCCACTTCTAAGCTCATCACCCCAGTTCATTATGACTGTGGTAAACTAGGCCAATATGAATAATCCGGCTCGATTTGATTACTATGTTATACCTAGGTTGTCCGCAGTGGAGTAGCACACAGTGGAAAGGACACGTGTTTTCTAAGCACTGTGCTGCAAATAAGATGCTGAGTGAGTATGCGCAAATCTTTAATAGTGTTGAGGGAAACACCACCTTCTATGCCGATCCCAGCGCGCAAACCGTCATCAAGTGGCAACAACAGGTACCGGATGATTTTCGCTTTACCTTTAAAATCCCCAAACGCTTCAGCCATGATATGGCATTGCGCCACTGCCAAGATGAACTTATGGCTTGGTGCCAGACTATGGCGCCCTTGTTTCCTAAGCTGGGCATTTTGATGGTGCAATTACCTGCACAATTTGCGCCAGAGCATATGCCACAGTTACAACAGTTTCTCAGCTGGCTACCCAGAGAGCTTAAGGTGGGCGTTGAGGTTCGACACCCTGAGTTTTATCGTAAAGGGGACGCCGAACGGCGCTATAATCAGTATTTAATTGAGCATAATTACAACCGTGTGATAATGGATACCCGCGCACTGTTTAGTGAAGCGGCCACAACCCCAACCATTATCGATGCCCAACAAAAAAAGCCACACTTACCTGTGCACGCCATTGCCACCGCTGACAATCCAGTGATCCGTTTTGTTGGCTGCTCAACACTCAGCGCTAACCGCGAGTTTTATCAACCTTGGTTACACAAAGTTCGCCAGTGGCTGGCTGGCGGTAAAGCACCTTATGTCTTTTTTCATACTGCGGATAATATCGACTCTGCCTTTTTGGCGCGGCAATTCATTAATGATTTGGCTATACAGCACCCAGTAAGCGAGCCGTTTCCGGCAGAAAGAGAAGCCAAGCAGGAGTCGTTGTTCTGATGTCACACCCATACTTTGGCCATTACCCTGAACAAGTACAGCAACAAGTCGAAAGCCTGCTACAGCAACAAAGGCTAGGCCAGTTTTTTATCAAGCGCTACCCACATTCTCATGACATAAAAACAGACAAGCAGCTGTATAATTATATAGAGCGACTGCGGCAAGAATACATGAAGAACAGTCCTAGAGTGCATCAGGCCGCTTATGTAAAACGCCATAATATGGCGCTTAATGCGTTAGGCACGCATACCTATAAAACCACCCAGCATGGGGGCAGGCACAAAACCAGTCACCAGATCCACATTGAAGCTACGCTCAGGCACGCACCGGAGCCCATACTGCGTGCTTTGGTCGTTCATGAGCTGGCACACTTTAAAGAAAAGCATCACAATAAAGCGTTTTACAACCTGTGCCAGCATATGGAGCCTCACTATCACCAACTTGAGCTTGAACTGCGACTGTTTCTGTTGCTGTGTGAGAGTGAAGGAAATATATACTTGCCAGATTAAGGCCCACAGTTTGGCACTTCACCGGCATTTTGGGCACGCTTAGCGGTCGCTTGTGCTGTTGCCATATTCGCTTGCAGCTGAGCGATGCGGCTTTGCGGTGCTGGGTGAGTTGACATAAACTCAGGTGGTCTTTGTCCTGCTTGTTTTTCCATATTTTGCCACAGTGCCACTGAGCCTTTAGGATCAAAGCCCGCCTTGGCCATTAAATCGAGCCCAATGACATCGGCTTCGCTTTCATGGGAGCGGCTAAAAGGCAAAGCAATACCAAATTGCGCACCTAAACCAAGTCCTTGCATAATCGCATTACGATACTCAACATTATTCATCTCCAGAACCGCAGCGCCGGCTTGCAGGCCAAGTTGTAAGATACTATTTTGCGATACCCTTTCATTAGCGTGCTCGGCAATAACGTGCCCTACTTCATGCCCCATTACTGCGGCTAACTGGTGTTGGTTTTCTGCTACGTTTAAAATCCCAGTATGCACCCCGATTTTACCACCTGGCAGCGCGAAGGCGTTGGCAGAGTCATTAGCAAATACCACCACTTCCCACTGTTGATTGCCATACTTTTGCGGCAGTTGTGCCACTAGCGCATTTGCAATACACTTAACATAGCGGTTGGTGTTTGGGTCAGTGTCCACTTTTTGCTGTTGCTTCATCTGCTCAAAGCTTGCAACGCCCATTTTATCCATTTGTTGCTCGGAATACAGCGCCAGCTGCGTGCGCCCAGTTGGTGAGGTTTTGCATCCCACTAACGTTGCAGCCAAAGCGACCGCGAGAACCAGTTTCTTCATAACTTGTTCCTTATTTATGTTACGACTCGAGTTCCACTAAGTTTACCGCAAATTTGCCATGAAACGAGAGTAACTTGATACAATACAATTCATTTTCCTGTATTTTTCCAGTGTACACACCTTAGGTGATGATTTCAGTAACCTTATATCGTCTCCAACGGTGTGGTATTTTTCAATTAAGGTGTCATTACAACTCTATGAAATCATCAACGCTCCCTGCGATACTGCTGCCGCTCTTGGCCAGTATTGTAGCCATTACGCCCTTGGCCATAGATCTATATTTACCGGCTATGCTGGCCATTTCACAGAGTTTTAATAGTCCTTTAGAGCAAGTTCAAGTATCGCTCAGCAGTTACCTTGCAGGTTATGCGGTAGGAATGATGGTGTTTGGGCCATTGGCCGATAAGTTTCCTCGTCATTCACTGGCTTTATTGGGCTTGTTTGGTTTTACCTTGGCCTCTATTGGCTTAGCGCTCTGTAATGATATTGATGTGTTTATTGCCCTTCGCATCGTACAAGCATTTTGCGGCGCGGCCGCCACGGTTGTGGTACCTGGGGTGATCCGCTATTACTATAAAGAGCATACCGCCAAAGGCATGTCCTATGTTTCCATGATCATGATGATCGCTCCGCTGATTGCTCCCTCTGTTGGCGCTGTGATTTTACTGTACTTTGACTGGCATGCTATTTTTTGGTTTCTCGCCGGCTACGCAATCCTGGTCATGATTGCACTGCAGTTTTTCAGTATTAACATTGCTACTCAAGCCCATGTGCCGTTAAACTTGTCGTTCTTTTTACGAAATTACCGCATCGTCTTGACAGAAAAGTATGCCCGCTACGATATTTTATCCTCCATGCTGGCATCGTTTGCGTTTTTCTGTTTTTTAACCTCAGTGTCATTTATTTACCTTGATTACTATGGCGTCACAGAGCAATTGTTCGGGGTGTTATTTGCGATGAATGTAATCGCCTTGATGTTAGGTAACTTTGCCAACACCCGATTGGTGCCAAGGTTTGGCTCGAGAAAAATGTTAAATGTGGGATTAACCATCGGCGTGGTATTTTCGACACTGCTAGTGGTACTGAGTAGCCAGTCTGTCTCGGTTTGGGTTTTAGCCAGCGCCATCGCGCCATTAATGATGAGCTTGGGGATCATAGCCAGTAACGCCGACGCCTTAATTTTATTAAGCTTTGAGCATCAAACGGGCACGGCAACAGCAGTGATTGGCACCTTACGATTCGGCAGTGGAGCACTCGTTGGGCCTTTATTAGCATTAGCCACACCAGAATCCCCGCTACCCTTTTCCAGCTTTATGTTTGCAGCCATTATGTTAGTTATTGTTTGTCAGGTGCTAAATCGCAGGTTAGGGACTAAGCCTCCGGCGGCAAAACAATAATCCTTAGAGCTCGATTTCAAGCACAAAAAAAAGCCGCAATAACGCGGCTTTTTCGTTTTTGCTGCGACTTACTCTTCGGCAGCCTTAGAAACCATTACCATAGCAGGACGCAGTAGGCGACCATTCAAAGTATAGCCTTTTTGCATTACCGCTAATACCGTGTTCGGTGACACGTCATTACTTGGCTGAATAGACATGGCTTGATGCAGCTCTGGGTTAAAGGCTTCTCCTTGCGGATCCACGGCTTCAACACCAAATTTAGCTAACGCATCGCTGAAGCTTTTTAAGGTCATGTCGATGCCCTCAAGCACTGGCTTAAGCGTTTCGTTTTCTTTATCTGAAAACTCAATCGCACGCTCAAGGTTATCAATCACCGGTAGCAATTCATTAGAGAACTTTTCCAGTGCAAACTTGTGCGCTTTCTCAACATCCTGAGCGGCACGGCGACGAACATTTTCTGTTTCAGCAGCGGCACGAACGACGCTGTCTTTTTGATCTTCGATGGTTTGCTTTGCCGCTTCTAGCTCAGCGTGCAATCCAGCAATTTCCTCTTCTGGGCTCAACTCAGCCTCACCGTCGACTTGCTCTTGAGCTGCTTGCTCTGCTTCAACTTCTGCTTGTGTTGCTTCTTGTTCCAGCTCTTGCTCTTGGGCTTTTGTCTGCTCAGACATGTGACTCTTCTCCGATTCTTTACAACTGCGGGTAATTATGGGGATAGAAATTTAAGATTCAACCCTTTGCCAAAACGAATTTTCGTGATCATCAGAATTTTTATGGCGCGCTTGGTTAAGACAACTTTTTAAACTCTGCCAGTATCGCTTCTATTTTAGAATCGGCAGGACAAATCGCGCAAAAGCGGCTTTGATATTCGCCTTGAGAAAAGTATGGAATACTCAACACCACCACGTGGTGCAAGCCCAGCATACTTAACTCTTCACCGAGTAATACCGACACGCCATCTTTAAAGGCCAGCTTATCTTCCACTTGCTCTAAGAACCCGACACCAAGATTAATTTCATGGTCTAAATCGAGGCGGTTATATAAATAGCGCTCCCCTACTACGATGGCGTTATCTGAACCGAGCTGCTGACTTAACTGCTGTGTCCACTGCGCTAAAATATGGTGACAGCTTGGCGGTGCACTGTGGGCCATGGCCCGCATGCGATGCAGCCCTTCCACTAAAGTCTGTTGACTGAACACTGTATTCATCCAGGCGGCAAACTGGTAACGCAAGGCGTCGGAATCATCGACCGGTTTATCGATGCAAATATTATGTGACTGCCCTGCTCGGTCTAACAACAACACCAACCAGCTGTCCCGGTCAAAGTCCAGCACTTCAACCCGAAACATTTGTTTGCTGCTTGCTTGCGGTAACCCAACACAACAACACACTTGGAAGTTTTGACTAAGAAGGTGGGCAAACGACACTATGGTTGCTTGTTCAGGTTGCCAATCTCTTGCCACCTCAGTCAGTGGGAAGTAACTTTGCAACCAAAACTTGACGCCTAAATCGGTGGGTATGCGTCCCGAAGAAGTGTGAGGCGAGTAGAGTAAGCCATTATTCTCCAACCGTGCCATGGCATTACGTACCGTTGCCGAGCAAACGGCCATGCCCTCTTGCTTAGCTATTTTGCTTGAAGCAACAGGAAGCCCCTCTCCGTTACAGTAGTGACGCATCACCGCGCACAAGATTTGTTCATCTCTAGGATTCAGTTTCATAATTATTTTTATATGGGTGCCATTTGATTGTTTCAAGCTCTGGGCATTTAAGATAATCTTGCAACAAAGCCATCACGAACAAATGACGAAATGACGACCACGTTTAACACCATCGGCCTGATCGGTAAGCCCAACCATGAAGGTGCGGGACTGACCTTACAACGACTTTACACATTTTTGCAAGCATTAGGATACCAAGTCTTATTAGAAGACCGAGTCGCCGAGCAAATCGATAACCTCAACCCAGAGCATGCGGTTGAGTTAGTGGAGCTTGGTAAACGCTGCGATCTCGCCATTGTGGTCGGGGGTGATGGCAACATGCTAGGTGCCGCTAGAGTGCTGGCGCGTTTTGATGTTGCGGTGATTGGGGTCAACCGCGGCAACCTTGGCTTTTTGACCGATCTCAATCCAGAGGGATTTGAAGCCCAGTTAGAAGCCGTGCTAAGTGGCCAATACATTGAAGAATCAAGGTTTTTGTTAGAGGTTGCGGTATATCGTCATGACCAATTAAAAAGTGCAAATTTGGCAATGAATGAAGCGGTACTGCACGCCGATAAAGTCGCGCACATGATCGAATTTGAGGCATTTATTAACGATGATTTTGTTTTCTCACAACGTTCTGATGGTTTAATTGTCTCAACCCCGACAGGCTCCACTGCCTATTCATTATCTGGTGGTGGTCCTATTTTAACTCCGGAGTTAAATGCCATTTCACTGGTGCCCATGTTCCCCCACACATTATCAAGTCGTCCTTTGGTGGTGGATGCCGATAAAACCGTACGCTTGCATTTAAGTATCGAGAACACCGATGGTTTACAGGTTAGTTGTGATAGCCATGTGGTATTGGCTTTATTGCCAGGCGACGAAGTCATCATAAAAAAAGCTGAAAAGCAACTCAGACTGATTCACCCTAAGTGTTATTCTTACTATAATGTGCTGAGACAAAAACTGAATTGGGGCAGCCGACTCTACTAACCCAGTAAAACCGTGCACCTGTTCCGTTACAATTTCTATTTAGGTAAATAAAAATAAAATGGCTTATGTAGTTTTTTTCACCCTGGCTTTGCTGATCACCATACTGTCTGTGTACTTGGTGATTGAAAACAATCGCCGCAAAGCGCGAGAAGCAGAAAAAAGAGCTTTTAATGAACGAGTAAAAGAAATTACCAACCACTTTAAATCGAAAGTGTCTGAGTACGTAGCGGCAAAAATTTTGCGCCCTAAGTATGCTCCTCAAGTCAATGCGATCGTCAGTAATTTTTTTGTTGTGCAGGCCCATAACGAGGATAACCTCGAACAGCTTGAGCGAGTGTCAGATCAGTTCACTCATTGCGTAACAACTGAGCTAATTAAGTGCCAACAAAACGGCAATATCGATTTATTAGAGGAGCAGTTACAGTATTTTGTTGCTGAATTACCCTCCGCGGGGATAGCCTATAATCGCGACTTTTATCGTGAAATTCTGCCGGCGTTAATTGCCCGGATCCAAACACCGGATACCCCAGCACTCGACTGCGCCGACAACGAAGAAGAGCAACTGACTCCCCCCAACGAGGACAATACCGAAGATAAAAAACCACCGACTCAAAACCAACGGGTCACTCCTGCAGCCAGTTAAGCACTCAGTTAAGCGCATCATTCGACCTTTTTGCTCGCCACAAAGGTTGCCAAACAGCAAAATACTGTATAGATTAACAGTAATTCTCTGTTAGGGGTTTTTGTATGCTATTAGCTTTAAATATTCAAAACTTTGCTATTGTTAGCGCACTTAATATTGACTGGCACGGCGGTATGACCGCGATAACGGGTGAAACGGGCGCGGGCAAATCGATTGCCATTGACGCTTTGTCTTTGTGTCTTGGTGAGCGTGCCGATCCTGCCGCTATCAGGCCTGGCAGTGATAAAGCCGATATTTCTGCCCACTTTGATGTCTCAGCACTGCCCAATGCAAAGGAGTTTTTAGCTCAGCATATGCTCGATACTGACGATGACGAATGTATTTTGCGTCGTGTGATCAGTAAAAGTGGCCGCAGTAAAAGCTATATCAACGGCTCTCCTGTCACGGTGAGCCAGCAAAAGGAACTCGGTCAGCACCTTATTGCTATTCATGGGCAACATGCACACCAACTGTTACTGAAGCCGGATTATCAGTTACACCTTTTAGACGCCTACGCCAACCACACTAACTTACAACAAGCGGTAAAAGGTCAATATAACCATTACCAAAAGCTGCAAAAAGAATACGCGACATTACAAAAAGCGCAGCAAGCGCAAGCGGCAAAAAAACAGCTGTTAGAATACCAAGTTGCAGAGTTAGATGAATTTGCACTGGCAGCCAATGAATATGAAGAGATTGAATCTGAGCATGCCAAGTTAAGCCACAGTCAAACCATCTTAGAGCAATGTCATGCTGAGCAACAACGCTTGTATGAGAGCGATGAGCAAACCGTACTGTCGCAGTTGCGCCAAAGTGCGCATACTTTTTCAGAACTCACCAGTTACGACAAAGAGCTGGAAAATATCGCCCAAATGCTTGAAGAAGCCGCCGTCCAAGTTGAGGAAGCCAGCAGAGAAATACGCAGTTACAGCGACGCCACAGAGCAAGACCCTATGCGCTTGCAAGAGCTTGAAGAGCGTCTCTCAAAAACTCTAGAACTTGCCCGCAAACACCAAGTTCAGCCTGAGCTCCTCTATCAACATCATCAAGAATTACATCAAGAGCTAAGCACCATTAGCTCCGACTCAGAACGCTTAGATGCCTTAGAGGAAGAAATTGCCGAGGCCATTCATGCATATAACCAAGCGGCTATGTCGTTAAGTCAAAGTCGTCATCAGGCCAGTGAATCGCTAAATCAACAAATATCAGCCAGCATGAAAGAGTTGGCTATGGGTGATGGCTTATTTGAAATACAGCTGACCCCACAGCAAAATGCCAAACCCAACCCATTAGGTTGTGATGATATTGCCTTTTTCGTCTCAACCAACCCAGGCCAGCCGCTACAACCCATGGGCAAAGTGGCATCGGGCGGCGAATTGTCGCGGATAAGTTTAGCCATTCAAGTGATTATCGCCACCCGCGTTACCACACCAACTCTGATTTTTGATGAAGTCGACGTTGGGATCTCCGGCCCAACCGCTGCCACCGTGGGTAAGCTACTACGACAACTCGGCACATCAACGCAAGTAATTTGTGTGACCCATTTACCGCAAGTAGCCTGCAGTGGTCACAATCAATTTTATGTTGCCAAGCAAGTGCAAAATGGTGAAACCTTTACCGCCATGACCGCCATGGACGAACAACAACGCATTGATGAAATCGCCCGCTTAATTGGTGGTGATACCATCAGTAATACCACTCGAGCCAGTGCCAAAGAGCTGCTGCAAGTACAAAGCGCATAACCTAGTAGCCAATAAAAAGCCCGAACCACGCTAAATGGTTCGGGCTTTTTATTGTTTTTGCAGCCTATCAGGGTAATGCCTTTGCAGGCATAACCCCAAAATTTCAACGGACTGGTATTATACCTCGAGAAAGTCGAGTATCCCTTCTGCGGCATTACGGCCTTCAAAAATAGCCGTGACCACCAGATCGGATCCTCTTACCGCATCGCCACCAGCAAAAATTTTCGGGTTACTGGTTTGATGCGTAAAGGCGCCTTTCTCTGGCGCTTCAATGCCACCCCAGTGATTAATGGCAACATCGTAGTTGGCCAACCAATCGAGGTTATGCGGCTTAAAGCCAAATGCCATTATCACCGCATCGGCTTCTAAGGTATGCTCAGAGCCGGGAACCACTTCGGCGCGACGGCGGCCATTTTCATCCGGCTCACCGAGCTGGGTATTCACCATAGTAATACCACAGACCTTGCCTTGGCTGTTAACTTCAATGGCAACTGGTTGCAGGTTAAATTTAAACTCAACCCCTTCCTCTTTGGCGTTTTTAACCTCTCGTGCCGAGCCAGGCATGTTCTCTTCGTCACGACGATAAGCACACACTACGGAGCGGGCATTTTGTCGTACCGAGGTTCTGACACAGTCCATTGCCGTGTCACCACCACCGAGTACCACCACGCGCTTGCCAGCCATATCAATAAATGGTTGTTTACTCTCATCGTAGCCCATCACGCGATTAGTGTTGCCAATTAAAAATGGCAGTGCCTCATACACCCCATCCGCGTCTTCATTTTCAAGGTTGCCTTTCATACTTTGGTAAGTGCCTACCCCTAAAAATATCGCGTCATATTGTGCTATCAGCTCATCCATAGTGATGTCTTTGCCAACCTCGGTATTGAGTTGGAACTCAACCCCCATCTCAGAAAAGATTTCACGGCGATTTTCCATCACCGACTTTTCCAATTTAAAAGACGGAATGCCAAAGGTTAATAGACCACCAATTTCTGGGTTGCGATCAAACACCACCGGCTTCACCCCGTTACGCACTAAAATATCAGCACAACCAAGTCCTGCAGGCCCGGCACCAATAATGGCGACCTTTTTATCCGTCCAGGTAACGTAAGACAGATCCGGTTTCCAGCCTTGGGCAAAGGCTGTGTCGGTAATGTACTTTTCAATATTGCCAATGGTAACCGCACCAAACTCTTCGTTTAAGGTGCATGCTCCCTCACACAAACGGTCCTGAGGACACACCCGACCGCATACCTCCGGCAGGCTGTTGGTGCGATGAGAAAGCTCCGCGGCCTCAATAATACGGCCTGTGCGGATCAGCTTTAGCCACTGTGGAATGTAATTATGAACTGGGCACTTCCATTCACAATAAGGGTTGCCACAATCCAAACAGCGGTCAGATTGTGAGTTTACTTGTTGCTCTGAAAAAGGTTCATAGATTTCGACAAACGATTGTTTACGCGCAGAAATTGGCTTTTTGCGTGGATCTACACGTTGCACATCGATAAATTGATAAACGTTTTCGCTCATAATGGCTCTCCTACTGCGCTTGAATTCTTAGCTCTGCACTACTGCGTGCACGGTGACCCAGTAAGCTATTAACATCGCTTGACTTAGGTTTCACTAATTTGAACATGGGTAAATACAGTTCAAAGTTCGCTAGAATTTGCTCAGCGCGACCCGAGCTCGTTGCTTCTAAATGGTCAACAATCAATCCTCTTAGGTGTTCTTGGTGTGAAGCCAGAGGCTGTAATTCCACTACTTCAACCAGCTCTGGGTTAATGCGTTTTTCAAAATCGCCTTTCTCATCTAACACATAAGCAAAGCCGCCAGTCATTCCGGCGCCAAAGTTTACGCCAACCTGACCTAGCACACACACCACACCACCGGTCATATACTCACAACCATTATCACCAAGTCCTTCAACCACCCCTTGGCAGCCTGAGTTACGTACGGCAAAACGCTCCCCCGCTCGGCCTGCAGCAAACAACTTACCGCCGGTGGCACCGTATAAGCATGTATTACCAATGATAGCCGCTTGATGTGAAGCAAAACTCGATCCCACCGGTGGGCGGATCACCAGCTTGCCCCCGGCCATGCCTTTACCAACATAATCATTGGCATCGCCTACCAGTGTCATCTCAAGGCCTCCTGCATTCCATACCCCAAAGGACTGCCCTGCGGTACCGTGCAGCTCTAGCGCCACCGGATCGGCAGCCATCCCTTGGTTACCATGGATGCTGGCGATATACCCCGACAGCATTCCGCCAATGGACCTGTCGGTATTCGCAATACGACTCACCAGTGAAATACCGGTTTTTTCCTCAATGGCGGTTTTTGCTTTTGCCAATAAGCTCTCGTTCAGTGCCCCACTGTAATGTGAAGGGTTCTGATGGGTACAGTGCAGCGCTTCGTTAGAAGGATTGCGCGGTTGTGCTAGCAGCGGCGTTAAGTCTAGCTTCTTCTGCTTGGCGGTATTGCCCTCTATGACTTCTAACAAGTCGGTACGACCAATTAAATCGGTGAGCTTAGTTACCCCAACTGACGCCATTAACTCACGAGCTTCTTGAGCGATAAACTTAAAGTAATTCATCGCCATTTCTGGCAAGCCATGATAATGCTTCTGTCGCAGGGTATCGTCTTGAGTTGCGACACCGGTAGCACAGTTATTTAGGTGGCAAATTCTTAGGTATTTACAGCCTAGCGCCACCATGGGGCCAGTACCAAAGCCAAAGCTTTCAGCGCCAAGAATGGCCGCTTTAATGATATCTAAACCGGTTTTTAAGCCACCATCGGTTTGTAAACGAATGCGGTGACGCAGACCGTTTTCCACTAACGCTTGTTGCGTTTCTGCTAAGCCCAACTCCCATGGGCTGCCAGCATACTTGACCGACGTTAGCGGGCTTGCCCCAGTACCGCCGTCGTAGCCTGCGATGGTGATTAAATCAGCGTACGCTTTTGCTACCCCAGTGGCGATGGTACCCACCCCTGGTTCTGATACCAGTTTGACAGAGATCATCGCCTCAGGGTTAACCTGCTTCAAATCAAAAATGAGCTGAGCTAAATCTTCTATTGAATAAATGTCGTGATGTGGTGGTGGTGAAATTAACGTCACACCAGGCACAGAGTAGCGCAGCTTGGCAATATATGGAGTTACCTTTTCACCGGGTAACTGACCCCCTTCTCCAGGCTTGGCCCCTTGCGCCACTTTAATTTGAATTACATCAGCAGAACGCAAGTAATGCGGTGTTACACCAAAACGCCCCGATGCCACTTGCTTGATACGAGAGTTTTTCTCGGTGCCAAAGCGCAGTTTATCTTCGCCGCCTTCACCAGAGTTAGAGCAACCACCTAAACGGTTCATGGCAATAGCCAAGGCTTCGTGTGCTTCCGGTGATAACGCGCCAATACTCATGGCCGCGGAGTCAAACCGTTTGTACAGCTCTGTGGCCGGCTCGACCTCATCAATGCTAATCGCTGCTTGATTGGCTTTGAGTTTTAGCATGTCTCTTAAGTTAGTAACGGGTCGTTTATTAACCAGATCCGCGTATTTAATGTAATCTTGGTAGTTACCTGAGCGCACCGCGGTTTGCAGTGTTTGTACCACGTCGGGGTTGTACGCATGGTACTCACCACCATGGACATACTTTAATAAACCACCGTGAGACAGCAGCTTACGCTGACTAAACGCCAATTTGTTAAGCTGTTGCTGCTCAAGAGCAAAATCGTCAAAGCAGGCGCCTTTGATGCGATTCGCCACGCCTTTGAAGCACAGCTCAACCACTTCATCAGACAGGCCTACGGCTTCAAATAACATCGAGCAACGGTAAGAGGCAACCGTGCTGATCCCCATCTTCGACATTATCTTGTAAAGGCCCTTATTGATAGCACCGCGATAAGATAAGGTCACCTCACGATACGACTTGGCAATGATTTGCTTGTCGCACATAGCCACTAGGGTTTCATAAGCGAGGTAAGGATAGATAGCTGTAGCTCCAAAGCCCAACAATACAGCAAACTGATGAGGGTCTCTGGCGCTGCCGGTTTCAATGATAATATTGGCGTCGCAACGCAAATTCTCAGCAATTAAGCGGCGCTGCACAGCGCCCACGGCCATTGCGGCAGGGATCACCTGTTTCCCTGCGGCGATGTCTCGGTCACTGAGCACCACCATAACACAACCGCTACGCGCCTTGTCAGTCGCTTCTTGGCAAACTCGATTGATCGCCTGTTGTAATGACTCTTCAGGATCGTAAATTAACGAGATTTTGCAGGCGCAATAATGCTCGTCATCCGCTTGCAGCAGCTGTTGCATATCCGAGAACGTCAGTACCGGTGAAGCAAATTGCAAGCGTTTTGCGTGACCGGTGGTTTCGTTAAAAACATTTTGCTCGCGGCCAATACAAGTGGCCAACGACATCACATGGTTTTCTCGCAGTGGATCGATGGGCGGATTGGTCACCTGCGCAAACTTTTGTCTAAAGTAGTCGTAAATTGAACGGTGGCCCTCAGAAAGCACGGCAAATGGCGTATCATCACCCATTGAACCTGTGGCCTCTTGACCATTTTGCCCCATTACCCGGATAACTTGATCCAGCTCTTCGTTGGTATAGCCAAATTGCTTTTGATAGGTTAATAGTTGCTGATCGGTTAGGTCTCGCTTACCCGCGGCTTGTTCATCCAGCGCTTCAAATGGGGTGAGGCGTTTGACATTTTGTTCTAGCCAGGTTTTATACGGGTGACGCGATTTCAGGTCTTGATCGATTTCATCGGACTGCCAAATCTTGCCGTGTAGAGTATCGACAACCAATAATTCACCAGGACCCACCCTGCCTTTTTCAATGACTTCGTCAGGGGCATAATCCCAAATTCCCACCTCAGAGGCTAAAGTAATAAAACCATCTTGAGTCAGTACATAACGCGCCGGTCGTAAGCCGTTTCTATCGAGGTTACATGCCGCAAAGCGACCATCTGACATGACAATTCCGGCAGGACCATCCCAAGGCTCCATGTGCATCGAGTTAAAATCGTAAAACGCTCTTAAGTCTTCGTCCATGGCACGGTTTTTTTGCCATGCAGGGGGCACTAACATACGCATAGCACGGAATAAATCCATACCACCCGCTAGAAATAGTTCCAGCATATTATCCAGACTGGAGGAATCCGAACCGGTCTCATTGACAAAAGGCGCGGCGCTTTGTAAATCAGGCAGTAACGGCGATGCAAATTTATACGCTCGTGCTTGTGCCCATTGGCGGTTACCTTGAATGGTATTAATTTCACCATTATGAGCTAAGTATCGGAATGGTTGAGCCAATGGCCAGCGTGGTTGAGTGTTGGTTGAGAAACGCTGGTGAAACACACAGATTGCGCTAGTCATACGCATGTCTGCCAAGTCACTGTAAAAAGTGGGCAGGTCAGCAGGCATCATTAAGCCTTTATAGACGGTCACTAAACCTGAAAGGCTGCAAATGTAAAACTGTTCATCTTGCTCTAAGCGCTTTTCAATTCGGCGTCTGGCAATGTACAAGCGGCGCTCTAAGTCTTTTGGCCGCCAACCTTCAGGGGCGCCGACAAACACTTGCTTAAATTGCGGTAACTGTGCCTTAGCAATTGGCCCTAACATGGATGGATCGGTGGGCACTTCACGCCAGCCAATCGTGGTTAAGGTTTCTTTTTCTAATTCTTGTTCAATAACCTGGCATGCTTGTGCTGCTAATTCGTCGTCTTGATTAAGGAAAATCATACCTACGGCATAATTTTTTCCTATGTGCCAATTGTTTTCCGCCGCGATAGCTCGAAAAAAGCTGTCTGGCTTTTGTAATAATAGTCCGCAGCCATCACCTGTTTTACCATCGGCAGATATGCCACCGCGGTGCTCCATACGGTCTAGGCCAGTAATGGCTGTACGGATCAATTTGTGACTGGGCTGGCCACTAACGTGCGCGATTAAGCCAAATCCACAATTATCTTTTTCTAGTTTTGAGTCGTATAACATGACCCCTCCCCCTTGCTACAACAACCAACAGCCTATTGCGATATGGCGAGCTGCTGGCAGATATCCAAAATTAGCCTTGATTGCAACTCGAGTCAACACAAAAATGAATACATATTCATTATCTTGAATATTTCTCATTGGTAAGACAAGTTAGCCAATTAGCCTATATTTTATCATTTTGAAAATATATACCATAGATTTGCAAAATGACACCGGTATCAATCAAGGAAGTTTAACGATAAAAAACTAAAAAAGAGACGTTAACGTAAACGTAAACCAAGAACCTAATGAATAAATATTCACTAACTCCGTTTTTCATTCACCTTGAAAAACGTACGATTCAAGACCGCAGATGATTATCTATGCAATAAAGCTCATAGCTAAGGTTTACGTGCACGTAAAGTATAAGTAAATAAAGTGACTGTTTTATGTTTCAGCCGCGACCAGTTGTTGCTTATCACAATGACAGGAATTAACGCTGGCAACAGACAAAGTAATGATTAATCGGGATCTTAAGTTTCGCGTCAGTAAGCTCTGCTCGGTAATGAGGCATGCTGTGGCCAGGGAGCTTCGCGGCACCACTGAGAGTGTTTGCAGAAAAGCTGTAACAGCTGTTGGCTTGAGTGGCTAAGATATTTTTAATACTAAGTGGGTATACACTTACTGCTGACATTGGGTGAATGTTAATGAATGTATAAAGGTAGGAAAAAGGCAGAGTCGCCTCTGCCTAATAGCAATTCGCTTAATTAAAGTGTCAATTTTGCCAATTGCTACAAATGCGATTACTGTGCAGCTTCTTCTTCGTCTTTTTTGTACTTCGCAGCAGTTTCTGCGATTAAAGGTTGAAGCTCACCTTTTTGGAACATCTCAATGATGATGTCACAACCACCAATGAGTTCACCTTCTACCCACAGTTGTGGGAACGTTGGCCAGTTAGCGTAGTGTGGAAGTTCAGCACGGATGTCTGGGTTAAGCAGCACATCTACATAGGCAAATTGTTCGCCACATGCCATTAGCGCTTGTGATGCTTGTGAAGAAAAACCACAATTAGGAAGCTTAGGTGACCCTTTCATGTAGAGTAAAATTGGGTTTTCTTCGATCTGTTGTTTAATCTTGTCAATAGTTTCCATTAGTTACCTCAAAATGACGATAGCCCGTTACTCATTTCATAAGCACGATTTGCTGCAGTATACCTTACAGTTAAGCGCGGATTAAACCGTAAACTCGCTGCCACAAGATACAACGCCCTAAAAGTAATCAGCCAGGCGTTATCACTGCAGATAATCGACCTATATTCACATAGAATGTGTATTATGAGTCATTAAGTTATGAGCACACATTGCTGTTTGCTAAAACTTGAGTAAAATAGTCAGGAATTATAGTATCACTATATAGGTCGATCGTATAGAAAAGTGGGCCGAACTCGGCTACCTTTCGTATCACGATTGGCAAATTAACCAAAAAAATGGAGATTAATATGGCATTTGAACTACCGTCACTACCTTATGCAATAAACGCTCTTGAGCCGCACATCTCTCAAGAAACGTTAGAATACCATCACGGCAAACATCACAATACGTATGTGACTAAGCTAAATGGTCTTGTTGAAGGTACTGACTTAGAAGGAAAATCACTAGAAGAGATCGTATGTAACTCTGAAGGTGGTGTTTTCAATAATGCTGCACAGATCTGGAACCACACTTTCTACTGGCACAGCCTAGCACCAAATGCTGGTGGCGAGCCTACAGGTAAAGTTGCTGAGCTTATTAACGCAAAATGGGGCTCTTTTGCAGCGTTCCAAGAAGCGTTCAATGACAAAGCAGTAAACAACTTTGGTTCAAGCTGGACTTGGTTAGTACAGCTTGCTGACGGTTCTCTAGATATTGTTAACACTTCAAATGCGGCAACTCCACTAACAGAAGATGGTGTGACACCAATCCTAACTGTGGATCTTTGGGAACACGCATATTACATCGATTACCGTAATGTTCGTCCTGATTACCTAAAAGGTTTCTGGGCGCTTGTTAACTGGGACTTTGCTAACAGCAACCTAGCGTAACATCGACTATCATAATTGATGCAATAATGGGGGCGCTAAGGCGCCCTTTTTCGTGCCTGTAACTTAACATTAATACATAAAAAATCTGGTTTTTTTTGGGTATTATTTCATATCACGACTAAGCTTTAAGTATCTTTCCTAATCAGTGATCCGCAATCCACGCAAAGTAGCTTATTGGAGGTCGTTATGACAATTTTTGAACATTATCAGGCCAGATATGAAGCCGCGCAAGAAGAAGAGTACACCATCGCGGAATTTCTCGAGATCTGTAAAAATGATAAATCTGCCTATGCCAGCGCCCCAGAGCGACTCTTAATGGCCATTGGCGAACCCGAAATGATAGACACGTCAAAAGACGCTCGGCTCAGCCGCTTGTTCTCTAATCGCGTGGTTGCTCGCTATCCGGCTTTCAATGAGTTTTACGGTATGGAAGATGCGATTGAACAAATTGTCTCTTACCTAAAGCATGCTGCTCAAGGCTTAGAAGAATGTAAACAAGTGCTTTATTTGCTAGGTCCTGTGGGTGGTGGTAAGTCTTCTATTGCTGAAAAGCTCAAGTACTTAATGCAAAAGGTACCTATCTATACCTTAAAAGGCTCACCGGTAAACGACCACCCATTATGCCTATTTAGCCCCCATGAAGATGCTGAATTACTGGAAAAAGAATACGGTATTCCCACACGTTACATAAAAACCATTATGTCACCTTGGGCCACCAAACGTCTCCATGAATACAACGGTGACATCACTAAGTTTAAGGTGGTCAAACGCTACCCGTCTATTTTAGATCAAGTTGCGATTGCTAAAACCGAGCCTGGCGATGAAAACAACCAAGATATTTCTGCCTTGGTTGGTAAAGTGGACATTCGTAAATTAGAGCATTTTGCACAAAACGACCCCGATGCTTATGCCTACTCTGGCGCCTTGTGTTTAGCCAACCAAGGGCTGATGGAGTTTGTTGAGATGTTTAAAGCCCCGATTAAGGTGCTGCACCCGCTCTTAACTGCCACCCAAGAAGGCAACTATAACGGCACTGAGGGCATTTCAGCATTGCCATTTAGTGGCCTTATTCTGGCTCACTCTAACGAGTCTGAATGGCAAACCTTTAAAAACAATAAAAACAACGAGGCATTTTTAGACCGTGTTTATATTGTCAAAGTGCCTTACTGCTTGCGCGTTTCCGAAGAAGTTAAGATTTACGAAAAGCTCATTGAAAACAGTGAACTAAGAGAGGCACCCTGTGCCCCTGGGACATTAGAAACCCTGGCCAAGTTCTCTACCTTATCGCGCATCAAGGAGCCGGAAAACTCCAGTATTTACTCGAAGATGCGAGTATACGATGGCGAAAGCCTGAAAGACACGGATCCCAAAGCGAAGTCTTATCAGGAGTATCGTGACTATGCCGGTGTAGATGAAGGCATGAACGGACTTTCCACACGCTTTGCCTTTAAGATTTTGTCTCGAGTGTTTAACTTTGATCACAGTGAAGTGGCCGCTAACCCAGTACACTTATTCTATGTCTTAGAGCAACAAATTGAACGTGAACAATTTAGTGCTGAAGTTCAAGAGCGCTACCTAAGCCACTTAAAAGGCTATCTCATTCCGCAGTACGTGGAGTTTATTGGCAAAGAGCTGCAAACAGCCTACCTAGAGTCGTATTCTGAGTATGGTCAGAATATTTTTGACCGCTATGTCACCTATGCAGACTTCTGGATCCAAGACCAAGAATATCGTGACCCAGACACCGGTCAGTTGTTTGATCGAGCAGCACTCAATGCCGAGTTAGAGAAAATTGAAAAACCGGCTGGGATTTCAAACCCGAAAGATTTTCGCAATGAAATCGTCAACTTTGTCCTACGTGCAAGAGCTCACCATAATGGCGAGAACCCTGTCTGGACCAGCTATGAGAAGTTAAGAACGGTGATTGAGAAAAAAATGTTCTCCAATACCGAAGATTTACTCCCTGTTATTTCGTTTAATGCCAAAACCTCAGCTGAAGATCAGAAAAAGCATGAGGACTTCGTCAACCGTATGGTTGATAAAGGCTACACGCAAAAACAAGTTCGCTTACTATCCGAATGGTATTTACGGGTTAGGAAGTCACAGTAACTTGTTAGTATGAAGAGGGGTTTATATGGCGCATTTTATCGATCGCCGCTTAAACGGCAAAAATAAGAGCACTCTGAACCGCCAACGCTTTATCCGTCGCTACAAAAAGCAGATAAAAAAGGCGGTGTCAGAGGCCATTAACAAACGCAGCGTGACCGATGTTTCTAGCGGAGAAAGTATTTCCATTCCGCAAAAAGACATCAGTGAACCCACCTTTCATCAAGGTAAAGGGGGCGACAGAGAAATGGTTCATCCAGGTAATGATCAGTTCTCTACTGGCGACAAAATTCAGCGTCCCCCCTCAGGCCAAGGCGGCGGTGCCGGCGAAGGAGAAGCAAGCGACCAAGGTGAAGGACAAGACGACTTTGTGTTTTCTATTTCTAAAGATGAGTATTTAGACTTATTGTTTGAAGACTTAGAATTACCCAATCTACAGCAAAGCCAGCTTGATAAACTGATGCAAATGAAAACTCATCGAGCCGGATTTTGTAATGATGGTATGCCCAGTAACCTAGATATTGTGCGCAGCCTCAAAGGCTCAATGGCAAGACGAATTGCCATGACCTCAACTAAGCGAAAAGAGCTTAGAGAGCTCGAGGAAGAGCTTGAGCAGATGTTGGCCGAGCCTGTGCCACCACAACAAAAAATTAGCGATATCGAACAACGTATTCAAGTCCTCAAAGAACAGATTGCAGCCGTGCCGTTTATTGATGACTATGATTTGCGTTTTCGCAATTACGAGCGTCGCCCTCACCCCACCAGCAAAGCGGTTATGTTTTGTCTGATGGATGTTTCAGGGTCAATGGATCAGGCAACCAAAGACATGGCAAAACGTTTTTACATTTTGCTCTATCAATTTTTAACGCGCACCTACAAAGACATTGAAGTCGTCTATATTCGCCATCACACTCAAGCAAAAGAGGTCGATGAGCAAGAGTTTTTCTACTCTCAAGAAACCGGGGGCACCATCGTATCCAGCGCCCTCAAGTTAATGGATGAGATAATTCAAGAGCGCTACGCCCAAGGCGACTGGAACATCTATGCAGCACAGGCTTCTGATGGTGATAACTGGGCTGATGATTCGCCGCAATGTACACAAATCCTCAGCAACAAACTGCTCAATATTGTGCGTTATTATGCCTATATTGAAATCACTACCCGAGCGCATCAAAGCCTATGGCGTGAATATCAAGGGCTTGCTGATACATTTGATAATTTTGCTATGCAGCACATTCGCAGTGTTGAAGATATTTATCCTATCTTCAGAGAGCTGTTTAAGAAAAACAAAGACAAACAAAGTGCCGCGTAAAGAGTTTCGGAGGTTGTGCCATGACATACCAGCCGCTAGATGATGGTCCTGACTGGACCTTTGACTTGCTTGATGAATATCATCAAGAAATTGCTCGAGTTGCCCAGCACTATAAGCTGGACACATACCCTAACCAAATTGAAGTGATCACCGCAGAACAAATGATGGATGCCTATTCCAGTGTGGGTATGCCAATTGGTTACGCTCATTGGTCTTATGGTAAAAAGTTTATTCAAACAGAGCAAACTTATAAGCGTGGGCAAATGGGCCTGGCTTATGAAATTGTCATCAATTCTGACCCTTGTATTGCCTATTTGATGGAAGAAAACACCATGCCAATGCAAGCCTTGGTCATGGCCCACGCCAGTTATGGTCATAACTCGTTTTTTAAAGGTAATTACCTGTTTAAGACTTGGACCGACGCTTCCTCCATCATTGATTATTTACTGTTCGCAAAAAATTACGTTGCCGAGTGTGAAGAAAAATATGGCATTGACGAAGTCGAAAACTTAATCGATTCTTGCCACGCCCTGATGAACTATGGTGTTGACCGCTATAAACGGCCGCAGCGGATCTCTATGTTTGAAGAACAAAAGCGGCAAAAGGAGCGGGAAGATTATTTACAATCTCAAGTCAATGAGTTGTGGCGCACAATTCCAAAAGGCGAGGACGAAGCAATCGATAAGCGCCAGCGTTTTCCTTCTGAACCACAAGAAAATATTCTCTATTTTATTGAAAAGAATGCGCCACTGCTGGAGTCTTGGCAGCGTGAGATAATTCGTATTGTACGTAAAGTATCACAATATTTTTACCCGCAACGACAAACTCAGGTAATGAATGAAGGCTGGGCCACGTTTTGGCACTACACCATCTTAAATCACCTCTATGATGAGGGAAAATTAAGTGACGCCTTTATGTTGGAGTTTCTGCAAAGCCACACCAATGTGGTGTATCAACCTCCTTACAACAGTAAGTTTTACTCGGGCATAAACCCCTATGCTTTAGGCTTTAACATGATGGTGGATATTCGCCGCATTTGTGAAAGCCCAACGGCTGAAGACAAACAATGGTTCCCTGAATTTGCCGGCGCTGACTGGCTAGAAACCTTGCACTTTGCCATGCAAAATTTCAAAGACGAAAGCTTTATCAGTCAGTTTTTGTCGCCAAAGCTGATGCGTGATTTTAAGCTGTTTACCATTGTAGATAAGCAAAAATCGCCGCACTTAGAGGTGGGCCCCATCCATGATGAAATGGGCTACCAACAGCTTCGCAGTGCGCTCTCAGCACAATACAACTTAAGTAACCATGAGCCTAACATTCAGGTTTATGATGTTGATGTTCGCGGCGACCGCTCTTTAACCTTGCGCTATGTGCCACAAGGGGGCATCCCTCTTGCTGATTCAAAGCAAGAGGTAATTAAACACCTTTACCGCTTATGGGGGTTTAAAGTAAGGCTGGAGCAAGTAAGTGAAGAAGGTATGGTTGAGGAAATTGCCCACTGCCCTTTGGAAGATACGGAATAGCACCATTGGCAAAGCAGTGGTATTACTTTTTAACCTGTATCTAGCTTGTTGAGGTGTCCGTCATCTCCTACTCGTCTTGGTTAGTAACTACTTTAAGCTGGCTGTAGCGGTGAACCATACCGCTAAAGCGTCATATCACTGCTTTCATTTATTGGTACAGCTTTATCGCACTGTTTTCCGTTATTGTGCCTGCATAAAAATGAACTGGCAGTTTTATACCAATCCGCATAAAGATTAAATCAATTTTATCCACTCCCGATTACACATC